>JAOUDE010000074.1 GCA_029859455.1 Ignavibacteria bacterium
GTCGTTATCGATCAGCGGCATCGCTACTCTGCTTCCGTCGAGCTGAGGTGGTCGAGCGCTTCGCCCGCCGCCGCCTGTTCTGCTTCCTTCTTGTTCTTTCCGGAACCGGACCCCTGACGCTGGTTACTGAGGAACACCTCGACGGTGAATGTCCTGTCATGATCGGGACCTTCCTCTCTGACGGTGGTGTACCTCGGGGTCCCGAGCCCGCGGGCCTGGGAAAACTCCAGGAGGCGGCTCTTGTAGTTTTCGTCGTCCGTACTGACGGTACCCTGCTTCACCGCGGCCAGCACCTGTCGCTGGACAAACGTCTGCGCTGCCTCGAAACCTCCGTCCAGATAGATCGCTGCGACGACAGCTTCGTACGTATCGGCGATGATCGTCTCGGATCCCTTCGCACCGGCATGAGCGGCACTGTCACTGAGAAGAATAAAATCGAACAATCCCAGCTCCTTTCCGTAAGCCGCCAGTGCCTTCCGGTTGACGAGACGGGAACGGAGCTTAGTCAGATCCCCTTCTTCCGACTCGGGGAAATGATGAAAGAGATACTCGGCGACAATGAGATTCAGGATGGAATCACCGAGAAATTCGAGCCGCTCATTCGAAGGCCCGACATGACTCATCCGCTGAAGGAAGGATCGATGAAGAAGTGCCTGGACGAAAACGTCTTCGTTCCGGATGCTATGCCTGATGCGCTGTTCGAAGTTCCTCAGGTTCTCATGAAGAAGGCTGCGCTGCGCCTTCTCCTTGTTGACGAAGAATCTTGCTCCCCACCTTTGCAGAACCTTCAGGACCCAACCCATAAGAAATCAAGCCGAAACGTATTTTTTCACCAGAATTGTTGCGTTATGTCCGCCGAACCCGAACGTGTTACTGAGAGCATACCGAACCGGTCGCTTCACGGCGCTGTTCGGCGTGTAGTTCAGGTCACAGTCAGGATCGGGGAACTCGTAGTTGATTGTGGGCGGAATGATATCGTCGTGGCAGGCCATGATCGCCGAGATCGCCTCCACGGCGCCGGCTGCCCCGAGCAGATGTCCCGTCATCGACTTGGTCGAACTGATATTGATTTCCCGGACATGCTCGCCGAACACCTTCTTGATGGCGATCGTTTCCGCGACATCGCCGAGCGGCGTCGAAGTGCCATGGACGTTGACGTAGTCGACCTGATCCGGCGTGATACCTGCATCACGGATCGCCCGCTGCATCGAACGCACGGCTCCTTCACCGTCTTCCGGGGGAGCGGTGATATGGAATGCATCGGCGGTAAAGCCGATACCGGCCAGTTCGCAATAGATCTTCGCCTTTCGTTTCAGGGCATGCTCGAGCTCTTCCAGCACCAGGGACCCTGCTCCTTCTCCCATCACGAACCCGTCCCTCTTTGCATCAAAAGGCCGGCTCGCCTTCTCCGGGTCGTCATTCCGTGTCGACAGCGCCTTCATCGAATTGAATCCTCCGAGGCCCATCGGCGTAATCGGAGCTTCGGAACCGCCGCAGATCATGGCATCCGCATCGCCGTACTGCACAATCCGGTAGGCATCACCGATCGCGTGCGATGCGGTCGCGCATGCTGAGACGGTCGCGTAGTTCGGACCCTTCAGCTTGTGCTTGATGGAAATGTACCCGCAGGCAATATCCGGGATCAGCATCGGGATGAAGAAGGGGCTGATGTGGCGGGGGCCTCCCCGGATATAGTTCTGGAACTGCACGTCGTACGTTGCCATTCCGCCGATCCCTGATCCATAGACGACGCCGATCCTGTCAGGATCGATTTCGTCAAGGGGAAGGCCGGAATCAGCGATCGCGAGATCGGAAGAGATCACTGCATACTGGGCGAAAGGATCCATTCGCTGGACACTCTTCCGGTCAAGAAAATCAGTCGCCTTGAAGCCCTTGATCTCGCAGGCGAACCGCGTATCATACTTCGAGGTATCGAAATAGGTAATCGGTCCCGCCCCGCTCATCCCCTTCAGAAGATTCGACCAGAAATCATCGATCGTCAGACCGAGGGGAGTAACCGCACCCATGCCGGTGACAACGACACGCCGCTTGTGGTTCATTGTTCCTGTCATGTGGTGACCATCAACCGGGGTCAGGCGGTCGCTTTCGATTTGATGTATGAAATTGCATCGCCAACTGTGGCGATCTTCTCAGCGTCCTCGTCGGGAATCGTGAGATTGAACGCCTTCTCGAATTCCATCACAAGCTCCACCGTATCCAGTGAATCGGCACCGAGATCGTTCGTAAACGACGCTTCGTGTGTGACCTGTCCGTCATCCACACCGAGCTTGTTCATGATGATCTCTTTCACTTTCGCATCGACATCTGCCATTGGGGATTACCTCCTGATAGTGAATAATTGATTCTGAATCACAGCTGCCATTACAAAGCCATCCCCCCGTCAACACAGAGAACCTGCCCGGTCATATATGCCGACCCCTGAGAGGCGAGGAACAGAACCACGGAAGCGATTTCTTCCGGCTGGGCGGTTCTTTTCAGCGGGATCATATCGGTCAGCACCTTGCGCTGCTCACCGGTGAGCGCGCCGGTCATATCGGTCTCCACGTAGCCGGGAGCCAGAGCATTACACTGAATATTGCGAGAACCAAGTTCTTTTGCAACAGACTTCGTGAAACCGATTATTCCCGCTTTGGAGGCTGAATAATTCGCCTGTCCCGCGTTCCCCGTAATCCCTACAATCGATGTGATGTTGATGATCCTCCCGGACCGCTGGCTCATCATCGGCCGGCACACCGCCTTGGTATAATTGAAAACGCTCTTGAGGTTGTTCTCCAGCACCGCATCCCAGTCTTCTTCACTCATCCGCATCAGCAATCCATCCCGGGTAATGCCGGCATTGTTGACAAGGATATCGATCCTGCCCCACTCTTTGACAACACTCTCGACCACCGACGCTGCGGACGACAGATCGGCCGCGTCCGATTGGAACGCTTTAGCGGTATGGCCGGCTCCGGTTAACTCACGGACCAGCTCCTCCGCAGGTGCGGCAGACGACTTATAGGTAAAAGCGGTTCGGATCCCGTCTGCGGCAAGAGCGCGCACAATCGCCTTTCCGATCCCTCTCCCTCCGCCGGTGACCAGGGCAATTCTGGGGGGTTGCTCAGCCATGTGCTTTTACTCCGCCTGCCGGGCTCCTCTTCTTGTAGTGCTCCCGAAAATGGTCTTCCATCGCACTGTATGCCTCCTCTCCGAGAAGGTGGATCAGTTCATCCCTGCACGATTGAAACAACGGTACATGATACGATGTCGAAACAGAACAGCACTGCTCGTCATCCTGCAACATATCGTCAAATGCAACTACTTTGTCGGACACCTCGATCGGAAACAGAACGCAGTACAGCGGTTTCAGAGCCCATCGATGCATCCCCTCCTCTGTCGCGGCCACCTGAAGTGAGCACCGCCCGTGCCGGTCGAGAAACGCGCACTTGCTGTTATACTCGGTGGTACCGACACATCGCCCCGAAACAAAATCGTGATCGTCCGATTCGTGGTCCTCGAACCATTGCGACGGATCAGAAGGCTGTGTCTCGTCCATGTATCCGGCGATCATGTCGCTGTGTTCAAGTACGCGGTCACGTTCCGTAACATCGGCAAACACACCGCCGAGACAGCAGCGGGAGGTACACCGGCAGGGACTGTCATTGTCCTTCATCCCTGTGGTAAACAGCTCGGAAGAGATCTTATATCCGGCAATGTTGAAATTCCGATCCTGTTTCATCCGTGCACCAGTTCCTTTGCATCTGTGAGCCTGTCAATCCCGCTCATCCGGGCTTCCGCGCTCGTTCGTTTCACAAGTCCTTGAAGGACCTTCCCCGGACCGATCTCGGTAAAATCCTTCATCCCGTCCCGAACCATGTTTTTGATTGTCTGCTCCCAGCGCACCGGACTTGTCAGCTGCCGGTGCAACAGCTCCCTGATTTCAGACGAGCGGCGCGCCGGTTCGCCTGTGACGTTCGCGTAGACCGGAATCCGGGCATCGTTCAGGGTGACGGTATCCAGCGCTTCTTTCAGGCCTTCCGAGGCCCCTTCCATGAGGGGCGAGTGAAACGCGCCACTGACGACAAGCTCCTTCGCCATCTTCGCTCCCGCCGCCCTGGCGAGCTCGATCACCTTCCGGACAGCTCCGACTTCCCCCGACACAACGACCTGTCCCGGAGAATTGAAATTGGCGGGCTGAACAATTCCTTCATCCGCCGCCTTCCGGCAAAGATCACTGACATCCTCGCCTGCAAGACCGATCACCGCGGCCATCGTACCCGGCTTCGATTCCCCTGCCTTCTGCATCAGTTCTCCCCGGAGGCGGACCAGACGAAGCCCATCCTCGAATGACAGGGCACCGGCCACAACAAGCGCCGTGTACTCACCGAGCGAATGCCCCGCGGCGGCCTTTGCCTCGCTGACCGGTACCATCGCTGCAACAACGGCCGCATGAAGAAAGATCGCCGGCTGCGTGTTCTGCGTCTGACGGAGCAGATCCTCCGGTCCCTCGAAGCAGATGCGTGTCAGCGGAAAGCCAAGTATTTCATCGGCACTGTCGAACAGCGCCCGCGCCCGGGGGTTCCCCTCATACCAGTCTTTCCCCATGCCGACATACTGAGAACCCTGTCCGGGAAACATCAGAGCCGTCATCTCAGTGTGCCACCGGATTCGCAAGAGACCATTTCAGAAGAATCGAACCCCACGTGAATCCCGCTCCGAACGCGGAAAGGACGACCGTTTGCCCCTTCTTCAACTTCCCCTGCTGCCACCATTCCGACAGACAGAGTGGAATGGTCGCGGCCGTCGTATTGCCATAGCGGTCGATATTGACCATCACTTTCGACATATCCAGGTCCATCCGCTCCGCACAGGCGGAGATGATGCGGAGATTTGCCTGATGGGGAACGAGCCAGTCGACGTCCGATCCCTTCAATCCATTCCGGTCCATGATCTCCCGCGAAACATCAGCCATGCCGACCACCGCGACCTTGAAGACCGCCTTGCCGTCCTGGAAAAGGTAGTGCATTCCCTGAGCAACCGTCTCGGCCGTCGGCGGGTTCAGGCTGCCGCCACCCGCCATGTAGAGAGCATCCCTTCCTGATCCGTCACAGTGCAGGACCCGATCGATCATTCCGACAGACATATCATCGGTTGGTTCGAGAAGAATCGCGCCTGCGGCGTCACCGAAGAGAATACACGTATTCCGGTCCTTGTAATCCACGATGGAGCTCATCTTGTCCGCTCCGACCACCACCACTTTGCGATACGCGCCGGACTCGATGAATTGAGCCCCCGTGACCAGAGCGAAGAGAAGGCCGGAGCAGGCAGCAGAGAGATCAAATCCCCAGGCATGTTTCGCTCCGACCTTATCCTGGACGAGACACGCCGTCGCCGGAAAAAACATATCAGGTGTCACCGTAGCTACAATGATCACGTCGATCTCTTCCGCTCCGATTCCCCGGTTCGCGAGAAGGGCCTGCACGGCTTTCGCAGCCATATCGGAGGTTGCCCCTTCCTTCAGGATCCTCCGTTCGGAAATCCCCGTCCTTGTCCGGATCCATTCGTCGGATGTGTCCACCATCTTCTCGAGATCAAAATTGGACAGGACCTGATCGGGAACATAATGTGCGATACCTGTTATTTCTGCACGCTTTGCCATGCTGTCAGACAGCCTCTCCCATCGCTTCTTCAATCTTCAGATTCAGTTTCCAGCGAACCATTTCTTCCGCGCGGTAAATCATATTCTTGATCGCCTTCGGTGTCGATCCGCCGTGACCGATGATCGAAACCCCGTTCACGCCAAGAAGGGGAACTCCGCCATGCTCCTGATAATCGAGATTCCGCATAACCTGCCTCAAACCACCCTGTGCCATTCCCAGCCGGATCTTCTTCAGAAAGCCTGACTCTGCGTACTGTTTCAACCGGCTCTTGAGAAAACCTGGCACGCTCTCGCCGAACTTGAGCAGAATATTTCCGACAAACCCGTCACACACGACGACGTCGATCCTGCCGCTCAGAATGTCCCGGCCCTCGACGTTGCCGACAAAATTCAGGCTGCTCCTGCGGAACAGCTCACCGGCCGCCAGTGTTACTTCGTTCCCTTTCGTCGCCTCTTCACCGACGCTGAGGAGGCCGATGCTCGGATTCTTTTTTCCCACCAGCGACGAAACATAGAGCGATCCCATCACTCCAAACTCATACAGGTGCCGGGGCTTACAATCGACATTCGCCCCGGCGTCAGTCACAAAGCAGGGTGATCCGGCGGTCGGAAACAACGCTCCGATCGTCGGGCGCGCCACACCCTTCAGCCTGCCAAGAATCAGTGTCGAGGCTGAAAGGACGGCCCCCGTGTTGCCGGCACTGAGAAACGCGTCGGCCTTTCCTTCCTTCTGCAATGTCAGGCCGACCGCAATCGAAGACTTCCGCTTTGCCTTCAGGGCCGTATTCGGCGGTTCGTCCATCTCGATCACTTCCGGTGCATCGACCACGAGGAAACCCTCCGCCCATCTCTCTCCCGACGGCACCGCGAGTTTGTTCATGACAGCACGGACTCTCTCCTCCTGCCCCACCAGTACGAGTGTGAACCGGCCCGAGGATTCCCGGAAGGCATCGACAGCCCCTTCGACGATATGCTCGGGCGCCTTGTCGCCGCCCATTGCATCAACGACGATGCGGATGTCAGGAGACCGGGACATCGCAGGGTAACAATGTCAGGACAGCCGGTACAATCACAGGGTACGGAATCAGTCGGGCCTTAGGAGACTTTCGGAGCTTTGACGGTTCGTCCGTTGTAGTATCCACAGTTGGGACATGCACGATGCGGCAGTTTTTGTGTATGGCAATTCGGACAAAGGGCCACAGCGGGCGGGCTGGCTTTGTAGTGAGTCCGCCGTTTTCGTGAGCGTGACTTCGAATGTCGGTGGGTTGGATTCGGCATAACAATCTACTCCTTCAACCTAACAAGTTGTGTCTAATCAATTCCCCGAAGGGCTTTCAGTGCTTCCCAGCGGGTGTCGTCCCCCGACCCGGTGCAGGAGCATGTTTCATCATTCAGGTTTTTCCCGCAGTGAGGGCAGAGTCCCTTGCACTGGTCCGTACAGAGAAGCTTGAACGGAACCGCAAGGAGAAGCGTCTGACGGACGTCATCGGTGATATCGACGGAACCCGAGGCGGAAGGAATCATCTGAAGTTCTGATGGATCAATCCCTTCGAATCCGCCCCCTTCGGTCACATAGTACATCCGGTAAGAATCCTCAAGGGGGAGGCTGAACTCTCCCGCACAACGATCGCAAAGGAACCGGCCCTCCGCGCGGATTGATCCTTCAAGGGCGATCTGGTTTCCCGTTTTCTCCAGGACAACCTGAACGCTTGCCCCGCCGGGGAAGGAGTCTTCAAGATCGAGATCTTCAGCTGTCGCCTTGAAATCGTACTCGTGAACACCCTCGGAGAGGCTCCCAAGTTGAATCTTCATCATTGAATGAGCTCTTCGGGATAGTCAAAAAGAGGTCCCGGATGGGCCGAAACGCTCGCTTTATCCCCGGGCGCCCACCCCATGATAGCCAAAAAACCGTGCAAAATATAGAAAATTGAGGTCTGAGAGTCAAGCCGGGCAGGCATGACCGGACAGACCCCGAAGAGGATATATGAGAAAAGAGAAAACCCGGCAGGCTGGCTGGCGGGGCCCGGTGGGGAGCCGGGCCGGGCGTTCTCCCCTACCCCTTTTCGGAATCGATCTGTGTGAGCAGATTGGATTGCACATGCTCCACCGTTTCCGCAAGGGCCTCACGGAATTTGTCAAAATCCTCCTTATAAAGGAAGATCTTATGCTTCTCATATTCATCATCACCCACCCGCTTGCTCTCGGTAATGGTAATATAGAAGTCCTTTTCCGACTTGGTCGATTTCACATCGAAGAAGTAGGTGCGCTTTCCGGCACGGACCCTCTTTGTGAAGATTTCATCTTTGTAGCCGTTATTGTTCTCCAAGTCATTCCCTCCTTTTATGAATGGTGATGTGATGAGTCAAAGTCCCTCTGTTATCGTCTGACAACAGCAACCTTCCCCGTTGCAACCTTTCCCCCGTCAGGGGAATAGGCCACCACAAGGTAGATGCCGGAAGCGACGGCATTCCCGTTACGGTCATTCCCGTCCCAGAAACCGACCCTTCCGCCCGGAGACGGGATCTCTCGAATGAGGCTTCCGTCGATGCTCAGAATCTTCACCGTCGAATTCTCCACAAGCCCGTCAATCAGCAGCTCTCCTGTGGCCGGCAGCAAATAAGGGTTCGGCGAAATGGTCAACTGATCGAACTCCGGCTTCGGGTCTGCTGCGACGGTGGTAAGGCTTGACAGGCCCTTCAGGGTCCCGATGTACACTGTGCCGGTCCGGCTGTCGATTGCGATACTCCGGACATCGTCACTGATCAGCTTCCCTTCGGTCGACGCGACGGTGTAGGATTCCACCACCTGAATACCGTCTGCCGACAACACAATGATGCCGTCAGGAGTGCCGACCCATTTCCGGTTCAGCGCGTCGACCGCAATCGTGTTCACCACCAGACCGTTCAGCGGTTTGTAAAGGGCGATTGCCCCGGGGCGCTCGGGATCGTTGGGATCCAGAATGATCCCGATTCCCTTCTCCGTACCGACCCAGACATCATTGTCTCTGTCGACAACGATCGTGGTCATCTCGTTGCTTGGAAGCCCGTCCTGCTCGGTAATGAGAGAGGAGATGGTCCCGTTGACGGCCCCCAGATTGCCGAGCGTGAAAGCACCCTTGTACGTAAGGTCCCGCGATCCTCCCCAGAGATTTCCCCGCGCATCCACAGCCAGAAAACGGTCGAGAAAGATGTTGAAGAACAGGGTGTTCACTCTGGCCGCACCGAAGCGGAGTTCGTGTGTTGTCCACTGGCCGTCGGCGTGACGAACAGCCAGGATGTTGCCTGACTGTGACTGATTGACCGACATCCACTCATTCCCGAGCGGATCGCACACAACATCGGTCACGACGATAAAATCGGGGTTGACCGGGAGTCCCACCATCCCGACATTCCGGCCGAACACGAGGCTGGTATCGATATCGACGGAACCCCTCTTGATTTCAAGCACTCCCTTTCCCCAGGAGCTGGCCCACACCGACCCGTTGCATCCGACCGACACGTGATAGTAATCGTTGGTGGGGAGAGCGTCCTTTTCCACGGTGAACGTCCGCCACTCGAACCCGTCGAACCGCATGATCCCTTTGCCGCTCCCGTTCATCCCTGTAGCCCCCCACACATTCCCCTCCTCATCGACTGCAACATTCAGGAACTGATTCGAACCGGGACTGTTCGGAGCATTCCCTGTCCATGCGCCATCGAGAATGAGCAGACCCGAATCCGCAGACCCGATCACGGGCTGACCGGCCTCATCGCCACCGACTGAAAGTGCGCCGGAAGGGAGGGCGGGGAACTGCTGAACGCTGCCCTGACTTGTGAGCGAAAACACGGCTGAGGTGGAAGTCACAAGAAGTGACGGCCCGGTCGCATCCATCGCAACAACATTCACCGTCTCGAGCCCGGGTACCGGCGTCCACTGGCCGGCAGACAACTGGTAAACACCTGCAGGAGTCCCGGCGTACAGTCGTCCGTCGAACACTTCGAGCGCGGTGTGCTGACCGGAACCGACGATCCGGAGGATCCATGCTTCTGCGGGCAGTCTGTTCGGATTGGTCAGGGAAGAGACCGCTATGCGATGCGTGTTTCCTCCATCCGATACGAGCGCCCAGATGCTGTCCTGAAAGATGGCGGCATCCCGGACCCCGACGCGAACGTTCGTCAGCGAACCGAATTTCGTGTAGGTATCTCCAAACAGAAAATCGGAGGTTTCAAAAATGCTCAGACCGAATTCCGTACAGATCAGCAGCGTGTCGCTGTACATGACGAGACGGTTGATCCGTTTGCTTGTTTGGCCCGAACCGGAGATATCGAGGACATAACTCCACCCCTCCCCGGGGTACAGCACATGAATGGATCCGGTTTCGGACCCGGACCAGATGTTTCCCCCGCCGTCGACAGCGACCGCGGTCAGGTCATTGTCGAGCAGCCCTTCGGCGTTGGTGAATGTTTCGAAGCCGCCGGTTGTCCGATCCCATGAAAACAGTCCTCCTTCCGTCGCTGCCCAGTACAAGCTTCCG
>JAOUDE010000075.1 GCA_029859455.1 Ignavibacteria bacterium
GGCGATGATCCTGCCATCGGAAACAGCAATCGATTCTGCAAGCCGCATCTCAGGATCAACAGTATAGACCCGCCCCCCGGTAAGGACCAGATCTGCATGGATCGCTCCATCCCTGAAGACGAGAAGATACAACAGCGCGAGCAGAACGATGATGGCAGAAACGAACAGCTTCAACTTCATGGACAACTCCGATGGGGATGGGCAAGATCGGAACCAATATAGGAAATCGGTCAGCGACTGTCCACCACGCAGGAACCGGTTGATTGAGCCGGCCATCCCTGTTCCAGGTCGGAATGATATCCGGTTCACACGACCCACCCCATCGTTGACTCCCTGACCGCGTCGTTGCAACTCAGGAAGAGATTGGCTAAGTTGCCGCCCGGTTCTTCACAGGTTCATGAATCAACGAGACCCTATGTCCACGCAGGCGATTCCGCTCAAGGAAATTGAAGAGTTCATCACGGTCGTCCGCCGGCTCCGGAAAGAGTGCCCGTGGGACCGTGAACAGACCCATGAGTCGATCCGTGACATGCTGATTGAGGAGGCGTACGAGGTCATCGAGACAATCGACAAGGCTGATCCTGCAGGGCTCCGGAATGAGCTGGGTGATATTCTGCTGCATGTTGCGATGCATTCGGTCATTGCTGAGGAACAGGGCACGTTTGATCTGAAGGATGTGATTCGTGCAATCACGGCGAAACTTATCCATCGCCATCCCCATGTGTTTGGTGTCAGGGAGGTCCGGGGTGCAGCCGACGTACGATCGAACTGGGAGATGTTGAAGCTCGATGAAGGGCGGCAATCGGTGCTGGAAGGAGTCCCGCCCCACCTTCCCGCTCTCCAGCAGGCAGCACGCCTGCAGGAAAAAGCATCACGCGTGGGGTTCGACTGGAAGAATCCGGAGGATGTGTGGGAGAAAGTCAGAGAGGAACTGGATGAATGCCGCCGCGCTCTGGAGAACGGACCGAAAGAGAAGCGCGAGGAGGAGTTCGGAGACCTTCTGTTCTCTCTGGTCAACTACTCACGGTTTCTTCGGATCAACGCCGAAGGTGCTCTCCGGGTTGCGATCAAAAAGTTTGTGAGCAGGTTTACCATCGTCGAGGAAGAAATTCGAAAGGCAGGAAAGGATATCCGGAACGCTACACCGGAAGAACTCGACCAACTGTGGAACCGATCGAAAGCCCGACTGGCAGAGAACCCGGACAACCAGAGAGCGCCATGAGCCCGGTACCTACCCGCTCTCCCCCGCGGGGTCACCTCCATTGTGGAATTTGTCGTACGCATCGATAATGTCCTTGACGAGACGATGCCGCACGACGTCATTCCTGTCGAGATACACAAACGCGATCCCTTCGATCCCCGAAAGCACTTTCTGAATCTGCACAAGCCCGGACGACGACCTGGTAGGAAGATCGATCTGCGTTACATCTCCTGTGACGATCGCCCTCGAGTTGGGGCCCAGCCGTGTCAGGAACATCTTCATCTGCATGGCGGACGCATTCTGTGCCTCGTCCAGGATAACGAACGCATTATTCAGAGTTCGACCCCGCATATAGGCGAGCGGCGCGATCTCGATGATTCGTTTCTCGAGATAGGCCCTCAGCTTTTCACCGGCCATCATATCGTCCAGAGCATCATACAGCGGCCTCAGGTACGGATCGATCTTCTCCTTCAGGTCACCCGGAAGGAATCCAAGGCTCTCTCCCGCCTCGACTGCAGGTCTTGTGAGGACGATCTTGGAAATCTCGTTCCCTTTCAGAGCCGCGACCGCAAGCGCCACAGCAAGGTACGTCTTCCCGGTTCCCGCGGGACCGATCGCGAAGACGATGTCATTCTTGGCGACCGCCCTGATATACTCACCCTGACCGCTTGTTTTCGGGCGAATGATCTGGTTCCTGGTATAAAGAACAACAGCGGCCTGATCATCCCGTGATCCGGAATCCTGACGGTGCCCACCGTTGGTGCTTTCTTCCTGCACACCGAGAAGATTGATCACCGTTTCGACATCGTTCTTCGTGACGGTCCCGTTCTTGCTCAGAAGGAACTGCAGTTCCTTGAAGACTTTCTCGATCGACTCTACTTCCCGCTTGTCTCCCCGGATGGTAACAACGCCACCGCGGACCACAATGGTCGATTCGAACCTGTTTTCGATCACCTGAAGGTTCACATCTGACGGCCCGAGCAACCCCAATGCTTCTCCTTCAATCCTCACTTTCCGTTCAACGCGCAAATCGATCTCCTCGTCCCTGATTAAACAAGAAACCCCCTCCCCTGCAGTGCAGGAAAGGGGGTTGCAATGTCAAGTCGTCGAGCGACTTCAACACATTCAGCAGCGGTTATTCCCCGGTTACCTTTGTAGAGTAATACCGTTGTGCCGCTGCCTTCTCATCCGCGGTCATCGGTCCCGCTGCGGGGATCTTCAGCTTCTGGCCGGGATGGATGATATCCGGATCCTTGATCTGATCACGGTTGCCCTGCCAGATCTTCGGCCACATCCAGGCGTTGTTGTAAATATCCTTCTTCTTTGAGATGTTCCACAGGCAGTCCCTGTCACGTGACCAGGTACCAACCGTGTACACCTTTGCCGCGCCGGCGAGTGTCTTCTTCAGGCTGGCGACCTTGCCGTCCAATTCCTTCAGCTTGTCGTAAAACTCAGGAATGACGGAAAGCTTGTTTCCCCACAGCCCCTTGACCTCAGTTTCGAGGCCGTCGACTTCGGCGCTCCGGGCCAGGAGATCGGCATCGGAGAGTCTCATGAGGTTGTTCGCACGGGCTTCTGCGGCAGCAATCTGTGCTCTGTAGGCGGCGGCTTCGGTTGCATTCGATCCGACCAGGGCATACAGTTCATCAAGACATTTCTTGAGATCTGCATCACTCTTGGCAGACTGTGCCTTCATTGTTGCAATCTGTTCTTTGGTTGAATTCACGGTCGCGCTCATTTCGTCCCGCAACTGCGTGTAGCGGTCCATCTCGGCCTGCCACTCTTCAGCGGTCATTTCCTGGGCCGAAACATTTCCCACCACGAGCACGAGCGCAAGGATCACAAAAAGTACGCTCTTCATTTCCTTTAACTCCTTTTTCAATATCCAATTCATGAAAGAAATAAATCCTGTGGTGGTCGGTTACTTGCCGATACGCTGACGCACGACCTGCTGATCTTCGTTGCACTTCTTCAGCTTGGCATCCTTGTCAGCCAGTTCCATCTCCAGCGCACTCTTTTCCTGTGAGAGTCCCGCGAGTTCCTTCTGGAGAGCAGCATACTCTTCCTTCAGGGTGTTCAGTTGCATCATCTCTTCCTCGCTCGGGCTCGATGAGCATCCGCTCATCAGGAACAACCCGGGGACGAAAAGACCCACGAGAACCAGGGATAAGACCCTGTTCGTTTTTCTCATTTGTAGATCTCCTGTATTAATACGATTTATGTGTTTGAACGAAAGCGTTTGTTTATCGGGACCTCCAATTCACCGCCAATAATACAAAAAAAACGCAGGTATGTCAAATTTGAAAGCCAGATGAGAAGGATCTAACAAAATCCCTTTTCGGCAAGGCTGACAAAGGTATTTCCGGCGACAATAACATGGTCATGGAGGGGAATTCCGATGATTTTCCCCGCCTCCGCAAGCTGTCGCGTCACTTCGATATCCTCCCGTGAGGGTTCCCTGCTGCCGCTCGGATGGTTATGAACAACGATGACGGATGCCCCCCGGTTATCGATCGCGGATTTGAACACCTCGCGGGGATGTACGAGACTGGCATTCAGTGTGCCGGAGGTCAGTTCAATGTTCTTTATCAGCCCGTTCTTGCTGTCGAGCACCAGGACGTGGAACTTCTCGCACGGTGCATCCCGAAGAAGCGGAACCATGATGGCGGCAACGTTCGCCGGTGACCGGAGAATCGGTTGTTCGCCTGACAGCGCCCCCTGGACCCTGCGGCCGATCTCGAAGGAGGCGACCAGTTCGGCGGATTTCGCTGCCCCGATCCCCCGGATTCTCTGGAGTTCCTGTGCGTTGAGACCTGCGAGCCTTTGCAGCGACCCGTGTTCCTTCAGGATACTACGAGCGAGATCGAGTGCGGTCAGTCCGCCGGTACCGGTGCGGATCGTGGCGGCAAGAAGCTCGGCATCGGTGAGACCGGCCGGCCCCAGTCTGAGAAGTTTTTCGCGCGGTCGGTCATCCGGCGGGAGATCACGTATGCTTCGGCGGGAGAACAAGTTATCCATCTGTCCTCCCAGGGACGATTATCCTGTTGTTATTCTATCGAAAGCTCGTCGACACGGAGAACCCGTTCACCGTCAAACTGGAGAACCTGGAGCCAGGTATTCACGCGTCGGGAGGAAAATCCAATCCGGCTGTGGAGTCCGCGGAATTCCCGGACTCCCCCAAGCGCCTTCCTCAGGCTCTCCCGCTGGGTTGCCCCGGTACTGATCAGGGAAAGAACCAGGCGTCCGGTATCATACCCGAAGAGCACGTGGTTGGAGGGCCGTTGCCTGTGCGCTTCATAATACCGGTCCACAAAGGCCCCGTAAGCCGGATCTTCCGCCTCAGTGTAGCTGTCCGCATCGAAGAATACATTCCTGCAATAGCGCTTGTTGGCATCCAGTTCCGTGAAGTTGTTCCACTCTCCGGATCCCAGCAACTCAGTAACAAAATTGAAATAGACAATCTGCGAAGAGACAAGACCGATCTCCTCCGGCATGCTGACCGGAACATAAAAGCCGTCGATCCCTTCAGCCGGATATTCCAGGCTGTCAAGCCGCTCGGTTTCGATCGTGATGTCGACTCCGGCTGAATCGAGCAGCTGTGCTGCATTCGGCCCGAGCAGAGAAACAGCATCAACAACAGCCGACCTCTCCAGCAGGGAATCGATCCTGCTCATCGGCACGCCGAGATGGACCAGGGTGGCTATCTCCTGCCTCGACAGCGCTCCGCTGAACGCGATCATCGGAGGCGCCAACGTCACCATCGTGGCCCTGCGGATGTTCCTGAGCTGCATGGTGAAATCAGTCTCCCCCCGCTGGTACCATTCGGAAGCCACCAGTTCTGCACCGAGGCGGGTCGCTTCGCTCATGAATGCCTCCGCCATAAACTTCGCATAGGTATCGATCGGGGCTAGAACGGCGAGCCGTTTATGGCCGCGGTTGAGAACGGCGAACCGGGCCATCGCGATCCCCCGTGTCTCATAGTCAGGGTTCGCCTGGAAGATATACGGGCCGACCGCCGCGATCCCGTTGGAGTTCGCTGTAGGGCTCAGCAGAGGTATCTTCCGTGCATTGGCAAGTCCGACAACGGCAGAGGTAGTATTCGAAAACACCGGGCCGATAATTCCAATGATCTCCGGATCGGATGTCAATTCCTGTGCAATTCTGGTTGCAACAAGCGGATCGCGTTCTGTGTCGCGAACCACCAGAGAGACATGTGTCCGGACTGTCGGAGCCGAGTTATGCTCCTTCAGAGCAGCTTCGATTCCCGCCAGGAGATCTTCCCCGATCTGCCGGACCGGTGATCCCGCAAGTTTGCTCATGAGAGGGAGCAGGACACCGATCTTCACCTCGCTCCGCCGTTCGACCTGAGCTCTCAGAGCCGCAATGCGGGGCTGAAGGGATGGCGTCGGATACCGCGTTTCGCTTGAATCGAGAGCAACTCCGGCGAGTGCAAGTTCTGCGTTGCGGGCATGTTTTCCCGCCACTTTTATCCAGAGGTACGCCCTTTGAGTCCGGCCCGAGACATCCTGAAGGTGGTTCCTGATCCGGACAACATTATATGTCGAATCGATCACCGCGTCGAGTGCACTCACCACGTCCCGCTCCAGTCTCCCGCCGGAGCCGGGTTGTTCCAGATGCTCCCAGGCAGTCAGAAGAGTCGAGACAGCGGCATCGAATCGCTCGGTGCTCAGAAACGCAAGTCCAAGGTTATACTCGGCATCGGCCCGGTAGGAGCTTTCAGGATGCGTGGAAAGAAATGTCCGCAGGGTCCTTGCAGCATCCAGCCCCTCGCCGTTCCGCAACTGCGCCTTTCCTTTCATGAGATACGAGGCTGTTGTCCTTTGGTTCAGAGGAAATTCGCGGAGAACCCTGTCAAAACCTTTCACCGCCGCATCAAAATCTCCGGAGGAATACGAGTCCACCGCCTTCTGGAACACAGGGTTTACATCATCGATATAGGCAGGGAAATCCTGCCCGTTGCCATAAGGAATGCAGCTGAGAGAGAAAGCAAGAAGAACAACAAGCTGAAGGAAGCGATGAGTCATCTTTGTCCGTTGTTGAATCAGCGGGAAGGTCAGTAATCTTTTCGAATGGATGAGAGTCCGGCCCTGGTTGAAAAGAATGCTATGACAATCGAAATCAATGCGATGATCCCGACCGGCACAAGAAACTGTGATTCAGGAGAGCGACCGGGCAGAACCTGAGCCTGGAAATAGTTATTCAGCGGGACCACCAGCAGGAGCACCAGGACGGTAAGATACAGCATACTACCCAAAAACGCCAGCGAGGCACCGTGAGAGGACGCAACCCGGATCGGGTTCTTCTCCCGAAAAAGGGCAAAGAGTGCCCCGGTGCCGAGGTGGAGCGTGGTCAGGGCCACGGCGGCAAAGAACGCACAGAGCGCGCCGATGCCGGTGAGAAACGGGTCAGGGCTGAAGATCGGCAGTGACCCGAACGCAAGAACTTCCGCAAGGAGAGCGATCAGGAGGAGAGCGAACCCGAGCTTGTGAAAATAGAGCCGGGTAAGACTCATCGGAGAAGTCCGCACCGCCCAGAAACACCGCCCTTCCAGACTCAGCGCGGGAAAAACGAACCTCAGAGCGATCGAAGCGATCAGAAAGCCGATGAACATGAAGACGACGAGATAGGAAACCGCCCTCATCAGCGGGAGAGTCGCCGGCAGTTCCAGAGAGCGAACGGAGATCATGAAGATCATCAGAAGGAGCACCATCAGCAGAAAATGGAGCCATTGTCCCGGATCCCTGAAGAACATCCAGAAATCGCGCTTGAACAGAGAGGTTGTCTGCATGTTATTGCCCAGCAGTACACGTTCAAACCACGGATATCGATCGAAGCGCAGGAATCCGGGGCCTGTGTGACGTCCGCTCCTGGTTCCCCTGAGAGCGCTGGCATCGGAAACGGTCAGCCAGGTTTTATAATAGAGCTTCCGGGCGAGGAGTCCTGCAACCGTGATCAGACCGATCATCGTGAAGAAAAGAAACATGAAAAATGGAATCGCCCTGTCAGGAGTGCCCGCGACCGACCAGTAGAGAAACTCGGAGACCCAGTGGTTCGGCAGGTAACGGACCAGAGGCGGGTCAAGGTATCCGAAGTACGCATTGACATCCGGATAATGCTCCATGACTGCATTGACAAGGGCTACCGGATTTGTTGTCTTGAAATAGAAATACACGGCCCCGAGATAGACACCGGCCACTCCTGTCAGGAGCCAGCGGAACCCGATTAACCCGGCCGCACGGATCAGTCCCATCAGCGTAATCACCGCGATGATCCCCGCAATCAGCATGTAGGGAAGAAACACGGCGACGATCGAAAAAAAGGAGACGTACCATGGCAGATCAAAGTGTGCACTGTAGCCGAGGACCGCCGCAATCCCGATGAGTGCCAGTGTACTGGAACTGTAGAAGAAATTATCGACGAATCGGACCAGGAAGATCTTGGCATGAGAAATCGGAAGCGACATCATGAACGATACTTCTTCAGAACGATACAGGGTGGCATAGCAGACGATGACGTTGCCGATGTTGACGGTGATGAAGAAGACATAAAGGACCATCGAAAGGAAGCGGTGGTACAGGAAGAGGCCGATATTGGCTGTTTCGAGGAGATACCCGGTGACTCCCTTCGTCACGAGGAAGGTCCCGAGAGCAAAACCACCGAAGACTATTAACGATGAAAGATTCTTCAGCTGCGCCTGCCAGGAGGGACGTGCAATACCTTTGAGGAAGGAGGTCAGCTTGAACTGAAGAACGAGAAGGAGTTCCCGCATCCGCCCGCGCTACTTTGTGAGTTCGAGGAAGATCGATTCAAGCTGACCATTGAACCGTTTCGATTCATCCTGAACCGCCTCATGGATGATCCGGCCCCCCTTGATGATGACGATCCGGTCGCAGAGTTCTTCCACGATTTCGAGTAGATGGGTCGACATGAAAACGGTGAGCCCCTCCTTCGTCTTTCGCTTCAGGGTGTCCTTTACAAGGCGGGCGCTCCGGGGATCGAGCCCGAGAATCGGCTCATCGATGATCAGGACGCTCGGATCGTGCAGGAGGGCGGCTGTCAGAACAATCCGCTGGCGCATTCCCTGCGAGTACTCCTCCCCCCGTTTGTCGACAAACGGGCCGATCTCAAACAGATCCATCAGCGCGTCCATCTTCTCCCGTATCTGATCATGCTTCATATGAAAGAGTCCCCCCACAAAATAGAGGAACTCCCGGCCGCTCAGTTTTTCATAGAGATACGGCTGATCAGGCACATAACCGAAACTTCGTTTCGCGGGAAGGGAATTGAAATGCACATTGTGGCCGTTAATGAGACAGACCCCTTCGGTCGGCTGGTAGAGACCAGTCATCATCTTGATCGTCGTCGTCTTCCCTGCCCCATTCGGACCGAGAAACCCGAAGAATTCTCCTGCCCTGACGGTCAGCGTGACGTTGTCAACCGCCGTCAGAGGCCCGAACCGCTTCGTCACATTCTTCAACTCGATCATGGCTTCATACATACCGGAAAAAAGAGAGAGAATCAATACAGCCAGCGTTAACGGGAGACCTCCATCGTTCCCAGCATTCGAACTACCTCCCGAACAACCTGGTCCGTCCTGATCGATCTGAGGCAGGCGCTTCCATAGTCCTCTCCCTCCGGGATCCGGTCAAGGCATGCTCCTTCCGGACAGAGGGGACACTCTTCTTTTCCCCGGATGATCCGGTTCGTGCTCGATTCAGGATACACAGCCCATTCACGGTCATGATGGCTTCGAAAGAGGGAGAGCGTCGGCGTCCCGACTGCAACGCCGATATGCCGGGGTCCCGAATCGTTCGAGATCAGTAAGGCAGACCTGCACGCAAGAGACGCAAACCGGTCGATCGCCGGTTCGATGAAGACCGGAAAATCCTTTCCGCTGGTCCCTTCCCGGATCTCATCGACGAGTGACCGGTCAGCCGGACCGCCGCACAGAACAACAGCGACTTTCAGTTCTTCCACCAACCTGTCTGCAAGCTCTGCGAACCTGCCGGGAGGCCAGATCTTGTAGGCGCCTGTCGCACCAGGGTGCAACAGAACAAATTTCCCCCGTTCCAGCCGCATGTCGGACAGAAACCTGTCGCCCCACTCCTCCCCTTCACGGCTTAAGAAGTACTCCGTCGGCAGGGGATCAACAGGACCACCGAGCAGCCCCGCGATCGCTGCGTAATAGAGTGCGACCGATCCGGATCCTTTCCTGACCGACGGCCTGTCCGTAAGCAGCCAGCGGAACAGACCGTTCGCTTCCCCGATCCTCCGCGATGCGCCTGAAAGGAATGCCCAGATTGTAAAACGGTCCTGAGGGAAGGTGCTGATCACGGCATCGAACTTCTTCCTTCGGATGAACGCAACAACCTCAAGCTCCGCCCGAACGCGCCGAAGCCCGCGTTCCCCGCTCAGCCGGTCTCTTCTCACACTGTACAATTCGTCGATCGCAGGGTTACGTGAAAGGATTCTGTTGGATGTCGTGGTGATGAGCCCCGGTTCATTCTCCCCCGCGTCCCGGCGGTCGACGATCAACACAGACAGCGATGACGATGGAAAGTGCCGGTGCAGGCCGCGGATCGAAGGAGTGAGGAGCAGCAGATCACCCACCTGTCCTTCAGCGATCAGCAGGATTCTCTGCGGCGTATCCGCGTTCACCGCGACGACTTCCGGGGTTTCACAGACGATCTCAGTGCTCTCTGCCGCTCGATATGATCCACCAGAACCAGTGCGCACATCGCCTCGGCAACGGGAACAATTCTCGGGCACACGCAGGGATCGTGCCGTCCTTTGATAGCAAGCTTCTTCTTCCTTCCGCCGAGGTCGACCGTGGTTTGCTCTTTTGCAATCGATGAGGTCGGTTTCACTGCAATCCGAAGACGGATCTCCTCGCCGTTCGAGATTCCGCCCACGATTCCCCCGGCATGATTTGTTCGGGTCCGGATCT
>JAOUDE010000383.1 GCA_029859455.1 Ignavibacteria bacterium
CGGATTGTTCGGGTCAGGTGCCGAGGTACCATCCGATTTGTCATACATCCAGAAGGAACCGGCCGTCGCCCCTGAAAATGGGTCAGGTGGCGGGACCGGGCATGGAGGCGGCTGAGGTGTCGGAGGGAAACCGTTCAACATACAGTTCCACTGCAGTGCGCCCTGATAGTTGAATGGAGGATCCGAGTATCGTCCACCTGCCGCAAAGTAGATAAATGCGGTCATCGGCAGGTTGATCTGCCCGGGAGCAGTGACTTTCAGGTCGAAGATCCCGGTATCGACGGCATCATCGATGCCGTTCTTATTAATATCCTGGCCTGCCACACCTGGGACAAGAGGGCCCTGCAGGAAGTCATATCCGACGGCCGGAGGCGGAATCCCGAAACCCGAGTACTGCGCGTCAACCGATGATCCATTGTAACAGTAACCAAGGCTCAACGTTGTATCGCAACCGGCAAAATCATCAGCAAACGCTCCGAGGTCGGGATCTGACCACTGAGCAAGATACATATTGGTGATATTAGCATTGGCCGGAGTTGAACCTGTTCCTTTATAGATCACTCGATACTTCTTGAAAAGGACGTGACCGAGAGCGTCAGTTCTTGCATAGCCCCAGATCGTTAGCTGCATCTCCATGCCGGCTGCCGGCGTTGAACCCCAAGGGGAGCTTCGCCCGATGTCGTTCGCTGTGTACCAAATGACCTGATCGGCGTCAGCAATGCCGGGCTCGTCCGCGTCCGGGAAGAGCACGGGTGCACCATTCACGATCATCGGTGTATAGACACCATCACTGTCAGCATCATAGAAAGGCGCACCCTTGGCCGCAGGCCATTCGAGCCAGTCCTTCTCGTACTGTGCCCGGACGGCAGCAATCTGACCATCGCTCACGTTTGCGATCGCGGTAGAGTTCAACTCCGCTGCATCACGACGAAGGTCAGCCGAAGCATAGCCGCGCCGTACCCGCCAGATCCGTACATCGTCCGCTGCCGGATCTTCCACAAGACCGGTGCGCGTGCCGAGGATTGCCCCACGGGCGAGTCCGGTATTGTAGCTGTGTCCGTTCGTTCGGATGATCGGTGTCTGACCGTCGTTGAACTCACCTGTCCACATCAGACCGGCGGTAAAGATTGCACCGGCGGTTCCCTGCGGGTATGTGAGTCCGGAGTTTCCGGTTGATGAGTTGATTTCCTCCGTACCGTCAGCATCATACCAGGAAGAAATCGAGTTCACGTTCATCTTTGTCCTGATTGGAAGACCAGCGGAACCTGTCCCCCTGCTAACGGGAGCAATCTTTGGACCTCCGCTGTCAATCGCCTCAAGGAAACCAACATCGCCGGCCACTATCAACGCAACGATGAGGGTTGCAAAAGCAATTCGTTTCATGACATCTCCGAATTTATAGTTGTCAATATCAAACCTGTGATAGGGCTAGATCTCGAGCTTCATACCAAAACGAATCTGACGAGGGGTACCCCACAGGTCATACCCTGTTGTTGAGTAGTAATGGGTTCCGTTCGCCAGATTGACCGCCTGGTACAGGTCAACATACCCCTGACCACGGGCCGCAACAACCGATCCGCTGAGCGTGGGGTTCGTTAACCATCCATCATCTTCGGCATTGCCTGTCCTGCGGTAGACGTTCAGGACGTTCTGAGTGTTCAGAAGATTCTGGATGTAGATAAAGAAGTTCGCTGTCAAAGGCCCGATATCAACGGTCTTGTCGAGACGAAGGTCAATGTTAAAGTTCCATGGAGTGATCGATGCGTTGATCTGCTCCACGGGGATACTTGTTCTCGGATCGTTCTCGATCAGGGCTCCCTGCTCAACACCCTGCTGTCCGGCGGAACCGGTCGAGAGAGTGTAGGGATGGCCGCTGTTGAACGTGAAGAGCATATTCAGACCGAGGCGCTCAAGCACCGGTCCGCCATCATCCATGCCCCAGCGGTAGTCAAGATTCACCGACCCTCTGTGCGCATTGTTGAAGTCGAGAGGCGAGATGACGGTGGGGAACAATGTCCCGTTTTCCAGAGATGAGACCGCTGAGTTCAGAGTCGAACCGGTTCCCTTCGCATCGGAGAACGTGTAGTTGACCTGAGCCTGCACGCGGTTTGTCCGACGGAGACGAATACTCAGCTCCACACCCTTGGTGGTGGCAAAGTCGCCATTCACCAGAGTATTATAGGCACCGGCATCGGCCCCGGGAACTGTTGTCTGACGTGCAATCTGAATCTGTCCCTTGATATCCTTGTAGAAACCGGTGATATCAAACGAGGCAAAGTCGGTCAGCTGCTGCTGGAAACCGATCTCGTACTGCGTTGTCCGTTCCGGATCCAGACCGAAACCGACCGGGTTCGGAATGAAGTTACCACCTTCAAACGACACACCCTGGACGCGACGACCAAGATAGAGTGCGTTCAGAGGCGGCGGCTGGGTGAACTTTCCGTACTGGACATAGAAAAGTGTC
>JAOUDE010000384.1 GCA_029859455.1 Ignavibacteria bacterium
TACGCTTTCCTATGAGGACAGGAGAGGGGAGTACAGCGCAGCGGGAGTTTACAAGAAGGATTTTGGATTTCTCCTTAATGGGAACGCAGCCATTACCGATGACCGCATCCTGTTCAATCCGGAGATCTTCGATATCACACTCAAACAGGACCGCTGGGTGCTGGGTTCCGGAGCGCTGCTCGAGTTCAGAGAGGATGGCGCCCTTTTCCGGACTCTGACATTTTCGAACGACAGCCAGGAAATTCGCCTTGGGGGGACGGTCGGAATCGACGGTCAGCTGGAGGGGTCCCTCGTGGTCGACAGGATCGGGCTGGAAGTATTCGAGTCATTCCTGCAAAGTGATGAGGACCGTCCGGGAAAAGCGCTTCTTGACGGAATTGCGTCTGTGACGATCAATGCATCAGGGACAATCTCTGACCCTCACCTCCTTGCCACAGTCGCCGCCCATAATGTGTCCCTCAGAGGTCAGCCGTTTGGGGAGCTGAACGGCACGGTCACCTATGCGAAAGAGATGGCCGGGCTTGACCTCTCCGTCGCGAGGATCTCTGACGGTGTGCCGACTCCGGTACTCCATGTCGGGGGGGTGCTTCCCTTCCGACTCCCGTTCTCCGAGAGTGACACCGAGGCTCAGAGTTTGGTGAATCTCAGAATCAAATCGGATGGAATGGAGATCGGGTTCCTGGATCCGCTGTTGCCTACCTTCGACGATCTCAGCGGCGTCCTTGAGTGTGATCTCCTCGTGTCCGGTGATCCCGACAGTCTCGTGTACGACGGTGCGTTCTCGGTTTCCAACACATTCTTTCTTTTTGAACCGAATAATATTCAGTACCGATTTGAAGGAAGGTTCCAGCCGGTTGGAGACAGGATCAGGATCATTCAGGCCTCGGCCGAAAACATCGAATCGGACAACACGCCGGGGAGAAACGGAAGGGTGGACTTCTCCGGCGACTTCCTGTTCAGGAACTTCGTTCCGTCTGACTTCAATATTGTTGCGCACGGTGAACTCCTCCTCGTCAAACCGGAATCAAGAGCATCGCCTCTTCCGATCTACGGTGATCTCTATATCGAAACAGGTCCTGGAGGCCTTCATTTTACCGGAACCGTGGCGAACTCGCTGCTCAGTGGTGAGGTCCTGGTACAACGGTCACGCATCATCTTCCCCGCCACCGGAGGGTCGGCCGGGACGGAATCATTCTATTCCATTCCGATTATCGTGGTTGATGACACATCTGTTGTGACGGTGAGTGATGAGGCATCGTTTCGTGAGCGGTATTTTCTCACGAAGCAAAGGGAGGACGGCCTCGGATCCGCGGGTCCATCCCGTTCGTTCCTGGATGGCGTTTCCTACGACCTGAATGTCGCGACATCCGGGCCGAGCTCTGAAATCAGAATGATCTTCAGCGAGATCCCGGCTGAGGAGTTGCAGGCGAACTTCCAGGGGCGGTGGGCAATCACCGGAGACGGTACGAGGTGGATCGGCGATTTTGATATCGACCGGGCCCAATACACATTTTTCAAACAGTTCGATGCTACGGGAAGCATGCGATACTCGGGTGAATTCGAGAATCCGGAACTGAACATTGTTGCCAGGTACCAGAGTACCCGTACGGTTCTGAGCACAGCTGATTCAACCACCAGAGTGGAGCGCGTGGTGGTTTCACTGAAGATCACAGGAACGCGCAACGAGCCGAAACATGAAATGTCGATGACGATCGACGATCTTGACTACTATACCTATACCGGCCCGAAATCATCCGATCTGGAGTCGGACGCGATCGCGTTTATTCTTGCAGGAAATTTCCCGCTGACGCGGTCAGAATCCAGCACGATCGCCACCGATATCCAGACGTCCGTCGGTGCATCGATGATGGTCGGCGCGAGTTCGATTCTGACCAAGGAGCTTTCGGAGTACCTGAGGCGGGAAACAGGATTCATTACTTCCGTGGAACTCGGGTATGAAGGCCAGGGATCCTTCAGCCAGTCAGCCGATATCCGATTGAGCGGAACGGCATTCAAAGGATACTGGAGATATCGGGGGACGATCCTGGACAATCCCTTCACCAACGCCAACGTGAGTCTTCTCTATTCCTTCGGTGACATTTTTGACAATCCCTCTCTCAGAAATTTCATGTTCGAACTGGAGCGCCGTGCTGAAACCGGCATCACCGGTTCCATCGACGACCGTCAGGAAGTGAATTCCGCGCGGTTGTTCTATCGTTTCTCATTTTGACCACGGAGGTTGTATCCAGTCACTGAAAAAAAAGATTCTCGCTCACCTCTCCGCCGTCCCCCAGGCGCCGGTGTCATTCAAACAGTTATCGAAACACCTGCGGATCAGCGCAAAACGTGACCTGAGACAGGCATCGGCGGTTCTTGAAGAGCTTGTCGCGGGCGGAACATTGCAGGTCGATGCGAGGGGCCGCTACCGTTACCTCGTGAAGAAGAAAGAGGGGGGGAA
>JAOUDE010000076.1 GCA_029859455.1 Ignavibacteria bacterium
ATCCGGTAAATTCCACCGGGACCCGGTATCCGATATGGAACCGCTTCTGACTGAACTCTTCGTGGCGCAGGTAAGGACCGTTCCTGTCGAAGGGGGAAAAAGAGCGAATTTCGGGATTCAGTTCCCGCACCTTCAGTATTTCGGCAAGCCATCCCGGATGAAACCGGACATCGTTATTGGAAAAGATGACTGTTTCGGACTCCCCATGGTCCAGTCCGATATTCAGGAAGCGGTGGAAGCGAAACGGTTCGTCCGGAACAATCACCGTGACATTTTTCTGGACATACGAGAAGTCAAGCCCGGCGAAGTCTTTGTTGCTTTCCACAATAACGATGCTGAAACGAATATCCGGCTCCGATTCGATCAGAGTCCGGACACATTCCTTGTTGATTTCGAATGTCTCTGCGGATGTACACCTGGAGAGTATGACTGTGTCGACTGTCATCAGAACGCCATGGAAATATGCGGAAGAATAGAAAGAAGAAAGAGGAAAGAGCGAAGATAGCAAGTCTGAGTGCGGGCGGAGGTTCCGATGGTAACCGTGGGCTGAATTGTTTGTTGTGGCAGAGCTTACCCTCTCAGCCGACAGCCGCTTGCTGGGGTTGCCCCGGGGCCGGACAATACCTGCTTGCGTCTGTTGTTCCAATTGCGTACCTTGATTCAGCTGTAAACCAGTCCCGCCTTTGGTGCGGGAGATCTCCAGGCAACTGGAGACGCTCTGTAAAGAGCAGCATGCCGTAACCGGTCAACCGCACACGCGGATGTTCCCGAAGATTGATCTGACGGGGCAGAGTATTGGGAGCGGACATTCGAGACAGCCTCTCAATGACGATGCACCTGGTTTTGTCGGATTAAGGGAACCGGACGAGGACTTCAACTAGTACACCCGCCCGTTTCAAGCTTCCACCCATCATTTCGACATACCCTTATTGACATCGCTTGCTTCAAGGTTTTTCAGACCTGTGGCATTCGTCTGTTCTGACGAACGCCCGGGATCACCAATTTTATCATTTATTCAAGGTTTGCTTCAATGGGTTTTACAATTTTTGGTCTTTCAGACCAGCTTCTTCAGGGTGTTCGTGATGCGGGTTATTCCGTACCGACACCGATTCAATCACTGACAATCGGCCCCGTACTTGAGGGGAAGGATGTCATCGGGTGTGCACAGACCGGGACCGGGAAGACCGCCGCGTTTGTGCTTCCGATCCTGCACCGTCTTTCGGCGGTGAAGCCGGCCGGCCGCCGAATGCCACGCGCCCTGGTTCTGACACCGACACGTGAGCTCGCTCAGCAGGTTCAGGATGCTGTCCGCGAATACGGACGCAGAACCCCGATCCGCTCTGTGGCTGTGTACGGGGGTGTCGGGATGGAACCGCAGATATCTCTGTTCCGGAAGGGTGTTGACATCATCGTTGCAACGCCGGGTCGACTGATCGACCATATGGAGCGCGGGACGGTCGACCTCTCGAAGATCGAAACGGTCGTCCTCGACGAGGCGGATCGTATGCTCGATATGGGCTTTATCAAGGATATGAAAAAGATCCTCCACCGGCTTCCGGAGAAACGCCAGACCCTTCTCTTCTCAGCCACTTTCTCAAACGAGATCGCCTCGCTTTCCAGCCAGTTCCTTCGGGATCCGGAGAAGGTTTCAGTGGGCGAGCGCCGTAACCCGGCAGAGAGTGTCACACAGCATTTCTACGCTGCACAGCCGGGATCGAAGGCGGAGCTTCTCCGTCACATCATCGAAAAGGAAGCGATGGAGAGCGTGCTTGTCTTCTCCCGTACGAAACATGGGGCGGACAAGATTGCGCGCCGGCTCGAGAAAAGCGGCGTCTCGACCACCACGCTGCATTCGAACAGGACACAGGGCCAGCGGCAGCGTTCGCTGGACGGGTTCAAGGCAGGCCGTTACCGGGTTCTGGTCGCGACCGATATCGCCGCACGCGGCATCGACGTCGACGGGATCTCGCATGTGGTCAACTACGATATTCCTCAGTATGCGGAAGATTATATTCACCGGATCGGGCGGACCGGCAGAGCCGGCGCGACCGGTGATGCGATCACCCTTGTTGGTCCTGCCGAACGCCAGTATCTCAGAAGGATCGAATCATTCATCGGAAAACAGTGCCATGTTAAGGGGTATGCCGGTTTTTCACCTTCCGTAGAGAAACCAATCTCAGGTAACTCCGGGCGACCTGTGAGCAATGAGAGCAGGCCTGTCGCTACAGGAAACGGCAGGAGTCCGCACGGGCCTCGTCGGGGCCACTCACGGACCAAGGGACCGCAGGACAGAAACCCCCGGCATCCGTCAGCGAAGCCGCCCCGGAGACGGGATGGAAAGGCCGCTGCGAAGCCAGGTCGTTCGAAGCGCCGAGGGTTCGATGCGACAGCAGCTCCCCCGAGAAAGAAGAAACAACCGAGGAAGCTCGATTCGTTTTCTTCCGATGGGGCGGCCTGGTCGAACTATTAGAATTGAATCATTGACGATCGAGTCATTGAATCATTTGCAAGGAAGCAGTTATCAATGATCCAATGGTGCAATGATCCAATGGTGCAGTGATCCAATGGAGCAATGATTCAATGGAGCAATGATTCAATGGAGCAATGATGCATTGATCCAATCCTGCAATGTCCCATTGCAATTCCACTCAAACTCTGCTACCTTCACCAACGGGCGACCGGCTGCCGGCGCCCGTTGTTTCTTTTCTTAACCCATCCCTTACCCCATGATCCGTTTCCGGACGATCGGCGATTTTGCCCGTTATCTCGGGACTGTCGGTGAACTCCATCGAGTTACCGTCGAAGTCGACCCGCATCTCGAGATGACCGAGATTGCGACCCGAGCGGTCAGAGAGCAGAAACCGGCGATTCTCTTCGAGAACGTCAGGGGGTCCGGATACCCGGTTCTGATCAATGCGCTCGCCACCGAACGGCGATGTGAACTCGCTCTCCAGAAAGACCCTTCACAGCTCGGGCAGGAATTGATCCGCTTTGTAGAAGAAGCGATGCCTCCCTCACCGTCGATGCTGTTCCGCCAGCGGAAGATGGTCTCACGGTTTCTCCATTCATTCCCCCGACGGACATCGGCACCGCTCTCCCAGGAGGTGGTCGAAGAGGCTGACCTGGACACTCTGCCGGTGCTGACATGCTGGCCGGATGACGGTGGTCCATTCTTCACTCTTCCGCAGGTTGTGACGTATGACCCCAGGACTGGGAAGCGGAACATCGGGATCTACCGGTTGCAGCGCTTCTCAAAGAACACCACAGGGATGCACTGGCAGATCCAGAAGGGAGGCGGATTTCATTATGCCCAGGCGGAGAAACTCGGGAAAGAACTCGAAGTGGCTGTCGCGCTCGGAACCGACCCCGCATTGCTCCTTGCCACCGTTGCAGCTTTGCCGGAGAATATCGACGAGGCGATGTTCGCGGGGTTCCTTCGGGGATCCAGGACCCGTTTCGCAAAGGGGAAGACGATTTCCATTGACGTCCCGGCCGATGCGGAGTTCGTGATCGAAGGAGTGGTGCCGCCGGGTGAACGGAGGAGGGAGGGCCCGTTCGGAGATCACTTCGGCCACTATTCCCATGCCGCGGAGTTCCCCGTCTTCTACGCGAAAGCGATGACCCGACGCCGGGATGCGATCTATCCGGCGACCGTTGTCGGCATCCCGCCACAGGAGGACAAGTATCTGGGCGATACGACACAGCATATCCTCGGCCCTTTGATTCGCACGCTCCACTCGGAAATCACCGACCTATGGGCGTACTATGAGGCCGGCTTTCACAACCTCCTGGTTGTTGCCGTCGATCAGCGCTACGGCAAGGAGGCGATGAAAACAGCACTTGGCCTGTTCGGTACCGGACAGCTTTCTCTGTCGAAAAGCATCATTCTGGTTTCCTCCGGTGTGAACGTTCGTGATTTCGGAGAGGTGATACGAAATGTCGGTGAACACTTCGATCCACACGAGGACTTCGTTCTCATACCCCGGGTCCCGATGGATACGCTTGATTTTACAAGCTATACCATGAATCTGGGGAGCAAGATGATTATTGATGCGACAAGGAAGCGGGAAAGAGGAGTGAGGGAAGAAGGACGAGGAAAGACGGAGAGTCAGGATGAAGAGCGGATCAGCCACCTGAAGGGGATCGACCGCAGAATTCTCGACATGCGACTGGTGAGCGGTTCGCTCCTCCTCGTCAAAGTAAAGAGTCACGGAAAAGAGATTGTGCAGAAGCTGGTTCAGCATACCGAGCTGGCAGGCGTCCGGATGATCGCGGCCGTCAGCGAAGATGTGAATCTGAATGATAGAGAGAATTACATCTGGGGCATTTTCACGCGGTTCGATTGTGCGCGGGACATTCTGTTTACCGAGCAGAAGCTCGTCGGCATCAGTCCGGTCTACAAAGGCATGATGGGGGTCGATGCGACCTGGAAGAAGGGGTATCCGGAGGTTCTCAGGATGACCGATGAGATCGTGAATAAGGTGGAACAGCGGTGGGAGGACTACTGGAGGTAGTCCGGAGCGGGTCATTGCAGATTGTTGACGCGACAAATGGAGGATAACCATATGTTTCTTGTACGAGAGGTGCTGAATTGCCGGCCGGGCAAGGTTGGCGAGATGATCAGCAAATTCAATGTGCTTTCGGGAGTCATGAAGCGGTTGGGTTACAAGCCGTTCCGGCTCTGTACGGACGTCAGCGGGGAGCGGTTCTGGACCCTTGTGGCAGAAACGGAAATCGAAACCATCGATGGAATGCTTGAAATGGAGCGGCGGGTCATGGCTGAGAAAGAGGCTGGAGAGGCGATGGCCGGTTACCACGAGCTTATCGCGAAGGGACGGCGGGAGATATACCGGATCGAGGGATAGGAGCGGGATTCGGCCGTTCCCTAGAGTAGTCCTGACACAGCATCCGCATCAGCGCCATACTGAAACGCATCTTCAAGCGGCACACCGAAGATACGGGCTATCCGAAACGCGACCTCGAGCGACGGCGAGTATTTTCCCGCTTCGATAGCGTTGACGGTCTGCCTCGTGACGCCGATCCGATCGGCGAGTTCCTGTTGCGTCATTTCGTTCTGATGGAAGCGGAGCTCCCGGATCCTGTTTCTGACCTGTGTGGGCGCCATCGTCAGACTCCTGTCCGGTAATAAAAGATCTGGAAAGCCAGCTTCGCCAGTTCTGACAGAAACATTGAGAGCAGAAGAAGGTGGGCGATCCAGACCGGCTCGAACGAGAAGACAAGCCCGGTTATGCCGCCGGATGTCGCGGCTGCGAGTACCCAGGAGGAATTGGAGTGAGCCCGCCAGCTGATCAGCCGGTACCTCTCATCAGGGGCTTCCGACCTGCCGACAATCGCCATGATGATCTGTCCTCCGGCAAGGATGATAACCAGGGCAATAGTCGAAACGATAAACAAGGGGACAAAGGTGATCAGCGATGTCACCCCGCCGGAGATCATCATTCCCGCCACCAGAAAATACGATCCAAGAATGGCAATCAGTCCGAAAAACTGGACCCAGACACTTTTTTCAGCATAGGAACTGCTCATAGATACTCCGGTATATGTAATAAATATAATACATCATGTCTAATATAATCGACTGCAGTTGAAATGTCAAATATATTGTACATTATTCTCTTCTTGATCCCGACGAGTCCTCTCACGTCCATGGAACTTCGTTCACCCAATGGCCGCATTCTCCTGGACTTTACCCTGAATGACGGACGCCCCGGCTACGCTCTTACATTTGATGGCCGGCAGGTGCTGACACGCAGCTCCCTGGGAATCAGGGCACTTGATTCTGTTTTGCTGGAAGACCGGTTCGTCATTGCAAAGCTTGATTCATCAAAAGCGGATGAAACATGGAAACCTGTCTGGGGTGAATCGTCAGAAATCAGGAATCAGTATTCAGAGCTCAGTGTCCGGCTCCGCCAGCAGGGAACCGGGTTCCTGATGGTCCTCCGGTTCCGGCTGTTCAACGACGGTCTCGGGTTCCGGTACGAGTTTCCGCAACAGGAAGAGCTGGGGTATTTCACGGTCACCGATGAGCTCACCGAGTTCAATCTCACGGGGGACCACACGGCATTCTGGATCCCTGGCGACTACGACACGAATGAGTACAAGTACTCCACCGGCCCGCTGAGCACCGTCGATGCGTCGATCGGAAGGAAGGCAGGGGAGATCTACGCGAAGACTCCTATCGGTCCCAATGTGGTTCAATCTCCCCTGATGATGAAATCGGCAGACGGCCTTTACATCAACATCCATGAGGCCGCTCTGCTCAACTATCCGGCAATGAACCTGGAGATCGATCAGGAATCGTTCAGCCTTCGCTCCCACCTCGTTCCGAATCCGGTTGGCAGCAAGGCGTTCCTGCAGACACCCTGTGTTACTCCGTGGAGAACGCTCATCGTCAGCGACCGGGCTGAAGAGATCCTCACCTCCCGGATAATCCTGAACCTGAACGAACCCTCGAAGATTGTCGAAACCGGGTGGATAACGCCGATGAAGTATGTCGGCATCTGGTGGGAACTTCATATCGGGAAGAGTACATGGAATTATGCGGACGTCGCCAACGTGTCACTCTCTGGAACCGACTGGGATTCCCTCCGTCCGAACGGCAGGCACGGAGCGACGACCGAACGGACGAAGCGGTATATCGACTTTGCCGCAGAGCACGGATTCGGCGGTGTGCTCGTCGAAGGTTGGAATATCGGCTGGGAGGACTGGTTCGGCAAATGGAAGGAAGAGGTGTTCGATTTTGTCACCCCGTATCCTGATTTCGCCGTGGATGAACTGCAGGGCTACGCTGCCGCGCAAGGTGTGAAACTGATCATGCATCACGAAACATCCTCCTCGGTGACGAACTACGAGAGGAGGATGGACGAAGCGTTCGGGTTCATGAAGGATCACGGCTACGATGCGGTGAAGACAGGGTACGTCGGCCGGATCATCCCGCGCGGCGAGTTCCATGACGGCCAGTGGATGATCAACCACTATGTCCGGGTCGCCGAAAAAGCCGCCTCATACGGAATCATGGTGAACGCTCACGAGCCGGTCCGTCCGACCGGACTTCACCGGACCTATCCGAACTGGCTCGCTTGCGAAGCCGCGCGGGGGAACGAGTTCAACGCGTGGAGCAGCGGGAATCCGCCCGAGCATGAGACGATTCTGCCGTTTACCCGTCTGATGGGGGGACCGATGGACTATACGCCGGGGATCTTCCAGATCACGATGGACTACTGGAACCCGGACAAGACCGAACAGGTGCACACTACTCTGGCCAAACAGCTTGCCCTTTACGTGACTCTTTACAGTCCGCTTCAGATGGCAGCCGATCTGCCTGAATCCTATGAGCGCTTTCCTGACGCGTTCCAGTTCATCAAGGATGTTCCTGTCGACTGGGACGAGACCAGGATCCTGCATGCAGAGCCGGGCGACTATGTGGTGATAGCCAGAAAGGGAAAGGGAAGCGGGAGCTGGTTTCTCGGCGCGATCACCGATGAAGAGAGGAGGGAATTTCGGATTGGACTTGATTTCCTTGAGTCCGGCAGAGAGTATAACGTCACCGTGTATGCAGACGCCGTGGATGCCCACTGGAAGCGGAACCCGATGGCGTACACGATTCGTACAGAGGTACTGACCAGCAAGGATGCGTTGAATCTCATCCTTGCCGCGGGTGGAGGGGCGGCTGTGAGTATCGTCCCGACAGAATAAGTTGAACGTTACTGGTCCTCCATCCGTCTGGCCAAGGCCCTGTCATCGTATGTCGGAATCGAAGACACAAATCATTATTCACTTGGACCAGAAGAACGGGAGCGGGGAAGCATCGGGCTTATGTCAATGGTGTCAGACACCGTTTGCAATGATGACGACCGTTCCCGGATTTTCAGACCTTGAACAGTTCGAGAGGCTACGAGCCGCGACCTGCGCGAACCTAAGGAAGGACTATCTCAATGGAGGACGTTGAGTCGACAAGAAAAGGTCCGGCAGGATAGAAATATTCGACGAAGCCAAGGCGGTAATACCATCTGCCTGGGTCTGAATCGAGGTCCACGAAATCGTAGGTTACCGTATCAATGAAAGCCCCCTGGGGTTCCACAAATCCGCTCTGGACGGTTTCGAACCCCCCAATGGAGGACGGCGATCGCTGTACCTCATACCGGAAGATACTCGATTGGAATGCCGCGACCCACCGGATCACAGCACTTCCTTCATCGTCGACCCAGGCTCGAAGGGTATCTATCCTCGCGAAAGCGGCTTTTTGTACATCGAACAGGTAGTGGATCTCGAGAGAGATCGGATCTGATAGAAGGGGAGTGACCTGGTTTTCAAACAGTGTGATGGACGCCATCCCATTGACTTGAATGGTATCCGAAACGATTCGAAAGCTGCATGGTGGATTTTGACACGGGTCAGCGATGAACCGAGGGTTGGCGTAGTTCCAGAACTGTTGTTCGGAGTGATTCCATACGATGAGAAAATTCGCGGAGCTGTCTGGGTGAATTGTCAGAATCCCATTCTCAAGCATGAACATATTGCCTTGAAGATTGAAGGGATTCAGAAGGTTGTTAAAATCTCCACGGACCCAGACTGTATCTGTCGGGAAATTGGTCCCCCAGTATTTCGCATCAACAGCGATACCCTCATGGCCGCTAAAGACCTCATCATGAGTGTTCTTAACGGAGAGGAAGAGGCTACCGCTGCTTGTCTGAGGAAAGGAATCCCGTTGTTGGTAGAAGACCACGCCTGCTACTGGCTCGGCTGACAACTCAAAGAAGTCGGCAAGATCCACACTCAGTGGATGAATCCGAGGGGGGAGGGATTCTTCGCACCCACCCAACAAAACGATTGACAATACTATGAACCGAGTCTTCATGTGAATAGCATTCGCGGCAATAATGGTCAGGAGGGCCCGACCCCTCATTTGCGAATTACACCGGGCCCTACCGTCTCCCGACTAGCAGGGCATGCATCCTCCCTGTTGACCACACCAGGTCGGAGCCTGAGCGCATGTGGTTGGAGCGCAAAGATCGCACTCAACACACCAGCAAGCTGTGCTAGGGGGGTGGCTAGAACAACTGTCGCACATAGGAATATCCATGGCTTGAGCTGTTGTTTGCATAACCCCTAGCGCCATTGTCGCCACGATGGCAGCAATGAAGAGTGCCGATAAGAGGGCCTTCATAACAACCTCCTTGATAATGATGGATGGTGGCTTAATCAGAAATGGCACTTCTGTCATCAACTCGTGAGTAATGACACCGGTCCACACATTCTTCACTTCTCCATCAGGCGAAACTAATATCGTCTGTGGCACAGCTGCAAGTCGGTTCTCGTTTCTATATTTCGCTGGATCAGATGCTAGGAGGATAGGGTAGTTGACACTGTCACTGATGTACGCCAGTGTTGAATTCCGGGTGTCAACAGAGATGCCAAAAACGTTGAGTGTTGATGATTGCCACAGGTCTGCTATTGTAAACCATGTTGGCTTGTTTTGCTTGCAGAATCGGCAGGAAGTTGTAAAAACGTAGACAAGGCTGAGGCGTTCGAGAGACGGGGTCTCTCCGGTCAACACCTCAAGACCATCGAGTTCCAGGTGGTCACCTACTGTGATTTGATTCGGAGGTCTGGGGGCCTGTTTCAGTTCGCGATTTTGGTCAATGAGGACCAACACCTCAACCGCTAGTCCGATCACAGCCAGGTGTAAGAAAATGGAGTAGAATCTGCGAACATCGAGTTTCATCGACACCTTCAAGAGGAGAGAATGGATGCCGAGAGAAGGTGAGTCAAACAGAGTGGGGAGCATGATAAGTGGCGAAACCCCGCCACTCCCGCTCTAAACATAACTCATGAGACCTCTTTTGTCAATAGAAAAAGGAGAAAGGGCTTCTGGGCTTGTAAAACGGACGATTTTATTGGAGAGGATTCCCTACGTGGAAAGGTCGCCGGAGAGCTCAGCGATCGCGATCCTTTGA
>JAOUDE010000077.1 GCA_029859455.1 Ignavibacteria bacterium
TACCAGCAATGATCAGTGGATGCCATGGATCACGGTCAGCCCCTTCGGCCGTGTCACGATTGTCTTCTACGACAGCCGGGATGACCTGATCCCTCCCGTGAATCAGGCGACCGAGACCTGGATCGCTGAATCGGTTGATGGAGGGGTAACGTTTACGAACACCCGTGTCAGCGACGTCTCTTTCGTTCCGGTTCCGGTTCCGAACACCGCGACAGGATATATGGGGGATTACATCGGTATCACCTCGAAGGCGGGGAGCGCGTATCCCGCCTGGGCGGATAACCGGACAGGTGTGTATCAGATATTCCTCGATATTCATGATACCTACATGCAGGATCTGGGCGTCATCGCGTCACAAAGCCGCTCTTCGGTCCGGTACGCAACGGCTTACGGTTCGGGGCCAAAGGTCGTCTACGCTGGAAACCGGTGGCACCGTTTGTTTCATATGAATGAACATCTCGCGTATGCTCAATCGACCGATGACGGCGTCACCTGGACGAATGCCTCGCTGGTCAACGGTTCCGCCATCGGCTGGCTGAGCAACCCGTCGCTCTACGCGTCAGGAGGTCTTCTGCATGCTGTTTTCCGGACTGATATCCAGGGCGTATATTATCTGCGCGGAACGACCGCAGGAGTCTGGGAGTCACCCCGTCTGGTCAGGGAGGTTGACGGGGTCATCAACGGGATCGCATCGGTGGTTGACAAGAACGGGATCTGCCATGTGTGGTACTCGTACACCCGGTCAGGCCCTTCTTCCAACTGCTATCTCGCGTACGGTACGTTCGATACTGCAGAACCGGATCCGGTCTTTGTGCAATCGGCGAACCTGGTGGTTGCCCCTGCACCGATCGAACGGCTCTCCGCCGTCGTTGATCCGGTAACGGGCTATCCTCATGTCGTCTGGGAGAGCGGCGGCGAGATTCTATACCGGTACAGGGTTGGCAACCTGTGGGTTCCCGCCGTCTCAGTCAGTGAAACAACGACACCGTCAGTTTCTCCGGGACTCGCCACGATCAACGGTACGCTTCACCTGGTCTGGCAGGAAGAGATCGAAGGAGGATCGGAGATTTTCTACCGGTCCAGAACCGGCGGCGGAAGCTGGTCGGCAACGTCGAACCTGAGCAATTCACCCGGAGAATCGGTTGAGCCAACGGTGACGGGGCCGGTGAACGGGGGACCGCTCGTCGTCTGGTCAGACGATTCAGGCGGCATATTTGATCTTCACTACGCTGTTCCCGGAGGCGGCGCAAGCGGGGTGCTCGGCTCCACAGCGGTTCAGTCAAGGCATCCTGTCATCGGGATCAGGGGAATACGAACAGGGACACGAGCCGTCGTCCTTTGCACGGACGGCCTCTCCTCATTATATGAAGTGGTGACTGCGAGAAAGGACTTTGCCCACGCCTCAGCGACGATGATGCCGCAGCAGTTCACCTCGGGGGAAACCGTGTGGAACGGGTTGACTCTTTCGAACACTCCCAATCCGTTTAATCCCGTGACGACGATCCATTATCAGGTTCCGACCGCCGGGATTGTCTCTCTGAAGGTTTTCGATCTGGTCGGCCAGGAAGTGGCGACGCTGGTTGATGGATTTCGCGACAGGGGGGCGTTCACCGCCGTTTTCGAAGGGACAGACCTTCCGAGCGGAGTCTATCTTTATCGGCTGCAGCATGGGAGAGAAAGCCGTGTGGGAAGGATGATTCTGATGAAGTAATGATGACGAAAGGGAGCCAGGGATCGGCGGACCCCCGATTCCTGGCGGCCCGGGCCTCCTCTTGCATTTCACCGCAGGGCTGTCTATATTTTTCCACGTTCCGTCTGCATGGTCACCTGAGGGCGGAGTGTTCACGGAGGATTTCCCATAACCTTCCTTATTCCCCTGTATTCCTTGACCTTATTCTCGAGCCGGGAACGTTCTCGCAGGAGATCTGCTGAGAACGAACACCTTTCCGGAAGAGGCAGGGGTCTGAAAGCCTTCGGATGAATATCTTCAACCAGCTGGTTGTGGGGACACTTCCTCATATCCCCCGATCGGTCGTCCGCTATTTTGCAAACAGGTATATTGCCGGTGACTCGATTGCGGATGCTGTCCGGTGTGTCAGGGAAATCAATCGCGAAGGGAAGATGGCAACCCTTGATGTTCTCGGAGAGGATGTTTTCTCTGAGGAAGAGGTAATCGCTGCCCGGGAAGAAAATATCCGGGTATTGCAGACCATTGCAACGGAGAAGATCGATTCGAATCTCTCCATCAAGCTGACCTCGCTTGGACTGAAGTTCGGGCGGAAATTCTGTACCGAGAATGTCAGAGCGGTTCTGAGCGCCGCGGGGAAGCATAAGAACTTCGTCCGGTACGATATGGAGGATTCCACCTGCACGTCGGATACGATCGAAATTTTCCGGCAGCTCCAGGGTGAGTTTCCTGCATCCGGCATTGTACTGCAGGCGTACATGCGCAGGTCCGAAGCGGATGCCCGGGTTCTGATCAAAACAGGCACGAATTTCAGACTCTGCAAAGGTATCTACAAAGAACCGCCCGGCATTGCGTTCCAGGGGAAAGATGAGGTCCGTCAGAACTTTCTCCATCTTCTCGAAATGATGTTCGACGGGGGATGCTACGTCGGAATCGCGACACATGACAATATCCTCGTGGACAGGATCAACGAAATGATCGTCCGCCGAAGCCTGTCGCGGGATCAGTATGAGTACCAGATGCTGCTCGGTGTGCAACCCGAGCTGCGTGAACGCCTGCTGGCGGAGGGCCACCGGGTCCGGCTTTACGTTCCGTTCGGTCGCTCCTGGTACGCGTTCTCGATGCGCAGATTCAAGGAAAATCCCGAAATAGCCGGCTACATACTCCGGGCAATTTTTGCACGCAGAAGAACTCTCCCAACAGAAAAACTCTCACAGTCTGAGGTGATTGCATGAGTGATGTGAAGAAAGCGTTTCAGCCGTTTATCGGGCCTGATAAGATCGTCCCGGAATTTACCTGGAAGGCAGTCATCTTCGGAGCCTTTTTCGGAATCCTCTTCGGAGCGGTCACCGTCTACCTCGGGCTTCGTGCCGGGCTGACGGTTTCCGCGTCGATTCCGATCGCCGTTCTGTCGATCAGCGTCCTGCGATACCTCGGCAAGGCGTCGATCCTCGAGAACAATATCGTTCAGACCACCGGCTCTGCCGGTGAGTCAGTCGCCGCGGGTGTGATCTTCACCCTTCCGGCGCTGATTTTCCTCGGTTTTCCACTCGAGTACGGCCGGATCTTTCTGCTTGCTCTGATCGGAGGATGGCTTGGCGTACTCTTCATGATTCCCCTCCGGAAGCAGCTGATCGTCAAGGAACATGGCAATCTTACCTATCCGGAAGGTACAGCCTGTGCCGATGTCCTGATCGCAGGTGAGAAGGGCGGGTCATTTGCAAGCAGAGTGTTTCTCGGGCTCGGTCTGGGAGGAGTCTACGCACTCCTCATGCATGCGATGGGTTTCTGGAAATCGACGCCGGAGTATCGTCCTTCATGGCTTCCGGGCGCTTCGATCAAGGCTGAGGTCACTCCCGAGTATCTTGGAGTCGGCTATATCATCGGACCGCAGGTTGCCGGGATCATCTTCGCCGGCGGTGTTTTCTCCTGGCTCCTCATGATTCCCGCCATCAAGTTCTTTGGCTCAGCGCTCACCGAACCGCTCTATCCCGGGACCGCTCCGATTGTCGACATGAGTCCGAACGAGATCTGGTCCAGTTATATCCGGCCGATGGGCGCCGGGGCCGTCGCCGCAGCAGGACTGATCACGATGATTCGCACCCTCCCGACGATCGTCGATTCGTTCAAGGCGGGGCTTCAGGATCTGAAGGCCGGCCGTGGTGCGAAAGCCACCGCTCCGCTCCGGACTGAAAACGATATGCCGATGACGGTGGTTCTTGCCGGTTCGGCGATTCTGGTGGTGGTCATCTGGGGTGTACTGACATTCGTCCCGATTCCCGGCGCCGATACGGGCCTCGTTGCCAACCTGCTATCCGCCCTCCTGGTGGTGATCTTCGGGTTCCTGTTTGTCACCGTGTCATCGCGTATCGTCGGCCTGATCGGCAGTTCCGCCAATCCGGTCTCCGGTATGACGATCGCTACGCTGATGGCCACCTGTGCGCTCTTTCTGATTGCCGGATGGACCGGTGGTGCCTATGCAGCACTCGCGATTACCGTCGGCGGCGTCGTTTGTGTCGCTGCTGCCAATGCCGGGGCGACGTCGCAGGATCTCAAGACAGGATTTCTGCTCGGTGCCACCCCTGTCAAGCAACAGATTGGCCTGATGGTCGGCGTCACGGCATCTGTACTGGTGATCGGACTGACGTTGATTATGATGAATGAAGGCCTCTCCGAGTACCGGGATGTATCGGTCGAGATGGACCTCCAGAACCTCCCGAGGGGGGTACAGGTAGAGTCAAGAGATTTTGAGTATGAAGGAACGACGTACTATCTGATGAACGCAATCGGATCTCCTACTGTCGGCGATGGGAAATATCTCTACAATCCTCAAACGGAGATGGTGGAAGTCCAGTGGATCCAGGGAATCGGCAGCGAGCGCGCTGCTGCGCCCCAGGCCCGGCTGATGGCAACCGTCATCAACGGGATCCTGAATCAGCAACTGCCCTGGGGCCTTGTGCTTCTTGGAGTGTTTCTGGTGATCGTGGTTGAGTTACTGGGGGTCAAGTCGCTTGCCTTCGCGGTCGGCTCGTATCTCTCGATCGGAACAACACTTGCAATATTCTGTGGTGGCATTGTCCGATATATGGCGGAAGGAAAAGATGCCGGCGAGGGAGGGGAGTCGGACGTCAGTTCCGGGGCTCTCTATTCGAGCGGACTGATTGCCGGAGGCGCGATTTTCGGACTTGCGTCGATCGGTCTTGCACTGCTTGAGGACAGGGGAGTGATACCTGAGGGGATGTTCCACATCGGTCCATCGCTTCTTCCATGGCTCAGCCAGGAACCGTTGTTCTCCGTCGCCGTCTTTGTTGCACTCGCATACTCTCTCTACTATTTTGCAAAGAAGAAGGTATAGAGTAAGTCATCGTCATTGACCATGGAGGCTGAGGTACCGAATGACTGAAAAAGGCTTCAAACCTTTCGTTTCGGCGGATTCGACTCTTCCGGAACTCACTGCCAAATCACTGCTTCTTGGAATCGTCATGGCGGCAGTACTCGGCGCCGCGAACGCGTGGCTCGGGCTGAAGGCGGGGATGACAGTCTCCGCGACATTCCCCGCCGCCGTCGTTGCAATGGCGGTGCTCAGGATCTTCAAAGGAAATGTGCTCGAGGAGAATATCGCACGAACCACCGCCTCTGTAGGGGAAGCACTGGTGGCCGGGGCGATCTTTACGATTCCCGCTTTCCTGATGGTGGGGATCTGGGACTCGTTCGACTACATGGAAAGCGTGATGATCATGCTGGTGGGCGGGCTGCTCGGTGTGCTGATGATCATCTTCCTGAGGAGGACGATGGTCGAAGAGGCGAAGGATCTCCCTTACCCCGAAAGCGTTGCCACTGCTGAGATGGTCAAGGCAGGGCAGAAGGGAGAAACAGGAGCGAAATATGTCTTCGGTGCGCTTGGTATTGCCGCTCTGATCGAACTGCTGAAGAATCCCCGCGGGATGCAGATCATGCGGGAAAGCTGGGATCACTTCATACCGTTCATGAAGTCGAAGATCCAGTTCTTTCAGAATGGTGAGGCACTTGGTGCCGCTCAGGCATACGGCGGCGGTATCTTCATTTCGAGTCCGGTCGCCTCCCCTGCGCTGATGGGTGTCGGGTTTATCATCGGCCCCCGTCTCGCCTCGATTGCGTTTTCAGGCGGCGTATTCGGCTGGCTCGTTCTGATCCCGGTCGCGCTCTTCTTCAACGGAGGACTCGAGACGCTTGTGGCCTCCGGCAGCTCCTGGGAAGATCTCGTGTTTGAAGTCTGGAAACGCCAGGTGCGGCCGATCGCGGTCGGTGCGATGCTTGTCGGCGCGGTCTACACGCTCTGGAACCTTCGGAAGGACCTCAGCTCCGGACTTGGAAAAGCATTCCGGGATATGAAACTGAGTGATGTCGACCGCTCCAAGATTTCCCGCACCCAGCTCGATCTTCCGATGAAGATCATCGTTCCCGGTATCATCCTGATGCTCGTTCCGATCACAGCCCTGTATACCTATTTTACAGGGGATTTTGTGAATGCCGCGATTGCCGGAGTCGTCATGCTGGTTACCGGATTTCTGATGACTGCAATCGCCGGATGGCTCGTCGGGGTCATGGGCGGGTCGAATAACCCGATTTCGGGACTGACGCTTTCCGCCCTTGTGATTTCCGCCGTTTTGATGGTTTCACTGGGTGTGTCCGGTACGGCCGGGGTCGCCGCGGTCCTCGGCGTTGCATCCGTTGTCTGTTGCTGCTGTTCCATCGGCGGTGATATGTTGCAGGATCTGAAAGTGGGACACATCCTCGGCGGCACCCCGAGGAACATGGAGATCGCCGAGATCATCGGTGTCATCGTCGCCGCTCTGGTGCTCCCGCTTCCAATGCAGATTCTCCATGACGGGACACCCGGAGGTATCGGCGGTCCCAATCTCCCTGCTCCGCAGGCAGGGTTGATGGCGATCATGGCCCAGGGGATCGTGGGTGGCGATATGGCATGGCCTCTGCTTCTGATCGGAGCAGCTTTTGCTGTTACCTTGATCATGATCGGCTCGCCGTCCGTGATGCTGATTGCCGTGGGCATCTATCTTCCGTTTGAAACGACCTTCGCGATCTTTATCGGCGGCATGCTGAAGCTCCTCGCTGATCGTGTGATCGCAAGGAGAAATCTTCCGGAAGCGCAGAAGACTGCAGTCGAGAACAAGGGGATATTGCTGGCATCCGGTCTGGTAGCCGGGGAGGCTCTCACCGGAGTTCTGCTTGCGAGTCTCGTTATTCTGAACTGGAAGATTCCGCAGTTCGGTGACAGTCCGATCGTCGGCCTGATCGTTTTCCCGATCATTGCGTTTGTTCTTATTGCAATCCCGCTCCGATCGCTTTTGAAGAAAGTCTGATCGGATTAGTTTTTCACCAAACGCCGTCGGTTCCGCCGATGGCGTTTTTTTTGAACGTGAACGACGATGACGAAGATTCTCGTTGCCGCCCTCCTGCCGGTACTGTTGCCGGTCTCTTTGCCGGCTCAGGAGGGAACAGCCGAATGGACTCTTGAGGAAATCTTCTCCTCGCAGACATTCCTGACGAAGTCGCTTCCCTCTGTGCAGTGGGTCGGAGGGGCGAAAGCCCTTTCCTATGTCGAATTTGATTCGTCTGACGGCTCGAAGGATATCATGCTCTATGACATCGCCGCCGGTACGCAGCGCCGCGTGTTCGACGGTTCTCTCCTCAACGGTGACAGTACCGGGTTCGTCATGTCGGAGTATTCATGGGCACCAGACCACCGTTCCATCCTTCTGACCGGGTCACATGTGGCCAGGAGAAGGAAGACGGGAGGCAATTTCGCCCTGTTCGACACCACAACTCAGGAACTCAGCCTGATGACGACGAGTGACGAGCCACAGTCGATCATCAAGTTCTCTCCCGACGGGAGAAGAATCGGCTTTGTGCGGTCGAACAACCTGTTCATGATTGACGTGAACACCGGCGCTGAGACCCAGCTCACGAGAGACGGCTCCGACACGGTTATCAACGGCATGTTCGACTGGGTGTACGAAGAGGAATTCTCGATCATCGACGCGTGGGAATGGTCTCCTGACAGCCGGTTCATAGCGTTCTGGCGGTTCGATCAGTCCGGGGTTCCGACATACCCGATCGTCCGGTATCCTGACGGTGACGTTCATCCCACCCTCGAGGTGACCCGTTACCCCAAAGCAGGTGATCCTGTCTCCGTTGTCCGAATCGGCGTCATTGATACCGAGGAACTGTTCACCACCTGGATCGATATCGGCGAGGAGGTGGACCAGTATATTCCGAGGATCCACTGGACGAACAGTCCCGGCATTCTCGCGGTGCAACGGTTGAACAGAAGTCAGGATACCCTCCAGCTGATGCTGGCGGATGTTTCGGACGGAAGCTCCCGGGTCGTTCTCACTGAAACCGATCCGGCCTGGATCGATGCAGAGGACGGGATGATCGAATTCCTGAAGGAATCGGACCGCTTTATCTGGTCCTCGTTCCGGGATGGCTACAACCATCTCTATCTGTACACACTGGATGGTGAACTGGAGCGACAGCTCACATCCGGTCCATGGGAAGTGACCGAATACCACGGGACTGATGAACGCCGCGGTGTTGTTTACTTCACGTCAACCAGGCAATCTCCGGTCGAACGGCATCTGTATCGGATCGGACTGGATGGCCGGAGAATGAAACGACTGACCGATGAGCCCGGCTGGCACAGCAGCTCGTTTGCACCCGGGATGCTCGCTTTCCTTGATACGTATTCCCGCATCGACGAACCACTTTCTGTGACGTTGCGCTCCAATGAAGGAGAAGAGGTGGCGGTGCTCGTGGAGAACACAATGGATCAGTTTACAGGCCGCCGTTTCGGCCGCCACACCTTTGTGAAGATTCCGGCCGGCGACGGAGAATTGCTGAACGGCTGGATGTTGACCCCTCCGGATTTCGATCAGTCCCGTCGTTACCCGGTTCTTCTGTATGTCTATGGCGGACCCGGATCGCAGATCATCAGGAACCAATGGGGTGGTTCACGGTTCCTCTGGTATCAACTGCTCGCGGAGAAGGGGTATATCATTGCGGCAATCGATAACCGGGGAACAGGAGGAAGAGGGAAAACGTTTATGCAGCAGACGTTTCGGCAGATGGGGTTGAAAGAACTTGACGACTGTGTGGAAACGGCGAGGTATCTGAAGTCGCTCTCGTACGTCGATTCGACGAGACTCGGGATATGGGGATGGAGCTGGGGAGGATACCTGACGACGCTTGCGATGACCCGCGCCCCAGGGACCTTCCGCGCAGGGATGGCGGTTGGCCCGGTGACTGACTGGAGTCTGTACGACGCCGTGTATACGGAGCGGTACATGGGGACTCCGGAGAACAACCGTGACGGGTACAGGGAGACCTCCGCGATCCGGCATGCGGGACTGATGACCGGGAACCTGCTCGTCGTCCACGGTCTGGCTGATGACAACGTCCACTGGCAGAATTCAGTTCTCCTGGTGGAAGCCCTGGTCAGGGCGAACAGGCAGGTGACGGTCATGTTCTATCCGGAACGGCGACACAGTCTCACCGGAAACAACGGAATCCTTCACGTCTATACCCTGTTGACTGACTATCTGTTGAAGAACCTCTAGTTTTCGTACGTTGTAACCATGTCCTCGCGAATGCATACCCGACATTTTTCGCTCGATGAAGCGCGGCAGGAGCTGACGGCTGTGCATGCTCTCGTGAGCAAGCTTGCGGAATTGAAGGGAGTACTGGATGCCCGCGGCTGGGATCTTCAAAGACATACCTACTTCGGCGGGCGGGGTCCGAACGGTGATGGGACGTTTCCGCCCGAGATGGAACAACTGGTGGAGATTGTGAGAGCTCTGGACAAAAGGGGTGTGATCGTAAAGAGCATCGGGCAGGGCCTGATCGATTTTCCCCACATCCGAACAACCGGCGAGGAAGTCTATCTCTGCTGGCGACTGGGTGAGGATGATATTCTGTGGTGGCATGCGATCGAGGACGGGTTTCCAGGGAGGCGAAGAATCGATGAGCTCTAAGCGGAAGGAGGGAGGATACCAGCTGGTTTCCGATTTCGAGCCGGCGGGTGATCAGCCGGAGGCGATCAGACAGCTCACGGAGGGAGTTGTTGCGGGTCAGCGGTATCAGACACTGCTTGGGGTCACCGGCAGCGGCAAGACGTTCACCA
>JAOUDE010000385.1 GCA_029859455.1 Ignavibacteria bacterium
CGGGAACCGTGATCAGTTCGGAGATGCCCCTCGTCGCGCCGTACAGTACCTGGTTCGCGAGATCGAACGCCTCGGTGAGCGGGGTCGCTCTCTCAACGATCGAGAGGAGTTTCTGGTTCGGGATGACGATGCAGGTATCAACCTGTTTGCGCAGCTCATCAATCCCCATTTCCGCCTGAACCATTCGCTTCTTCCCCTCACACTGAAACGGCCGGGTGACAATGGCGACAACCAGAGCGCCGATGCTCTTGGCGATATTGGCTACAAGCGGCGCTCCTCCTGTTCCGGTCCCTCCGCCCATGCCGGCGGTAATGAACACCATATCGCTCCCCGCCAGCGAACGGGCGAGTTCGTCACGATCCTCTTCAGCTGCACGGTGGCCGACAGCCGGGTCTGCTCCCGCTCCAAGCCCGCGCGTCAGGTTCTTGCCGATCTGTATCTTGTTTTCCGCGTCACTTCTTTCCAGAGCCTGGAGGTCCGTGTTGACCGCGTAGAAGTCGACACCCTTTAGTCCTCTGCGGATCATACTGTTCACAGCATTGCCGCCGCCACCGCCTACGCCGACAACACGGATCTTGGCACCACGATCGACGAAATTATCGAATTCGATCATCGGTTTGTTCTCCTTTGATGTATGGGAAGTTTAACTGACTTTCTCGTGCACGACTCATAATTCATCAAACCATTCTTTCATTTTTCTCGCTACGCCTTTCAATGTCCTCACCTTTTTTGGCTCACCTTTGATTGTTGCCCGGTCCTTGTTTCTCAAACCATGGATCACCAGTCCGACAGCTGTCGCATATGCGGGGTTTTCAATTTCCCTGACGAGGCCACCGGAGAATCCGGTAGGGATGCCGATCTTCACCGGCATTCCGAGAACATCGCTCGCAAGTTCGGCCGCTCCCTTCGTCAGCGCACCGCCACCGGTCAGCACAACCCCGCCGGACAGATGTTTGGAGTATCCTGACCGTTTGATTTCGAGTGCTGCGATCTCGAATATTTCCTCCATGCGCGGCTGGATGATCCTCGCCAGAAGATTCTTGTCGATCTCCAGCGGCGCCCGGCCCCCGACACCGGGGAGGACGATCGGTTCGTTGTCCACGATCGCCGGCTCGTAGGCGAACCCGTGTTCCCGCTTCAATCGTTCCGCCTGATCGGAAAGAATGCCGAGCCCTTTCCGGATATCGTCGGTCACTTTCTTGCCGGCAATCCCGATCACCGCTGTATGACGGATGGTCCGTTCTTCAAAAACCGCCAGATCGGTTGTTCCGCCTCCGACATCAAGCAGGGCGATTCCAATCTCTTTCTCCTCATCATCGAGCACCGCGTAGCTCGAGGCAAGAGGTTCCAGTACCATGTCACTCACATCCAGCCCGACCCTTTGGACACACTTGTAGATGTTCTGGGCAGCGCTGACGAGGCCGGTGATAATATGGACGTTCGCTTCCATGCGGACGCCCGACATCCCGAGGGGGTCATAGACACCGTCCTGGCCGTCGATAATGAATTCCTGAGGAATGACATGAATGATCTTCCGGTCGGAAGGAAGGGCCACACGCTTGGTATCCTCGATCAGGCGGTCGATATCAGCCTGGGTTACCTCATGGTCAGGGCCTGAAATGGCAACGACGCCGCGACTCTGGATGCTGGAAATATGGTCTCCGGCAATCCCGACGATCACCGAATTGATGGAGACCCCCGATTGCGCCTCCGCCTTCTCCACAGCGGCACGAATCGAGCTGATCGTCTTCTCGATGTGTGTGACCACACCCCGCATCATCCCGTCGGACGCAGACCGACCCACGCCGAGGATATTGATGTGCCCGTTCTCGTCCGTTCCGGCCACCACGGCACACACTTTCGTCGTGCCGATGTCCAGTCCAACGATGATGTTATCCATAGATTGTCCCTCTTGAGTAAGTAGATTCCGAACCAGCTCTTTTCCCGTTTTCACTCTTCACCCCTTTGCCTGTCCCGCCTGATGCCACTTCGCGATCACCTGTCCCTGATAGCGCACATCAATAAGCCGAAGGTGCTGACTGTCATTTCTCATGACTACCTGTTTCCAGAATGCATCGAACGACCGGATCTTCTCCTCCAGCCGGTCATGGCCGGCAAGTACAGGAATCCCGCCTTCTGCCGTGAGGAGAATGATTTCTTTCGCTTCCGTCAGATGGATCTCCGAGATCCGTCCGTTGGCGCTGTACATCTGTTGGAGCACAACGGCCATCTCGATGCCTCTTTCGAGGGCGGGTGAGGCGGCTTGCTTACCGGGGGTGACATCTGTAAGACCCAGATGTCCGGAGATGACCGGTACGTCAATCACCCTGCCGGAGAGAACAAGTGGCATGACCCAACCATCCCGGTCAACCAGCCGCATCG
>JAOUDE010000078.1 GCA_029859455.1 Ignavibacteria bacterium
GTTGACCACCGACGCGTTTGCCGTAACGACGTCGACGTCGTTGTCCTTATCGAGATCGACCGCGATCACCTGGCCGGCGCCGGGTGATTCGAGAGAAATCGTGTGTTCGATGAATGTTTCCGATCCATCGTTCTTGTACCATGCGACCGTCTCATCGAGCGAGGAGGCTGACAGGATATCGTTGTCGCCATCGCCATCGACATCGGATGCATGGACAGAGAGCGCGAAATCGGCGGAGGTGTTCACCACATGCTCGGTAAACCCCTCAGACCCGTCGTTCTCATACCATGAAATCTTGTCGTCGTCCGCGGACGCGGAAAGGACGTCGATATCGGCGTCACCGTCCATGTCGACCGCGAAGACCGAGCGCGCGCCGAGGGCGTTGGTTGTGATCACCACCTGTTCGAAGACCTGGTTCCCGTTATTCCGGTACCAGGCGATCTTGTCATCGTTGTCGGACGCAGAGAGGATATCCATATCACCGTCGCCGTCCAGGTCGATGGCGAACAGCTCGATGCCATAGGAAGCGTCGACGCTGGTGCTGATCGTATGCTCGGTAAAGTTCTGATTGCCGTCATTCTCATGCCAGGCGATCCGGTCATCGCCGTTCGATGATGCGAGGACATCGATGTCGCCATCCCCGTCGAGATCGGCACCAAAGACGGATTCAGCGAAATCTGTTGTTGCGGAGATAATGTGTTCCGTGAACTGCTCGTTCCCGTCATTCTCGAACCATGCGATCTTGTCGTCGAGCCATGATGCAGTCAGCAGATCGATATCGGTGTCCTTGTCGACGTCGATCGGGAAGACATGGCGGGCGAAGATCAGGTTGGTGCTGATGATGTGACCGGAGAAACGTTCGCTCCCGTCGTTTTCAAACCAGATGATCTTGTTGTCATAGAAGGAGCTCGTTACCAGATCCATATCGCCGTCACCGTCGAGATCGACCGGATATGTCGATGTTGCAGCGCCTGCGCTTGTTTCGTCGCCTGCAACGTCATGTTGGAGAAAAGCGGTCCTGGAGATTTGAGCGGAAAGCGTGGGGGCAAGGAGCGGAATGATAATGCCCGCAATGAGAATGAGTTTCATGGAGGGCGCCTCTGTGCTGGCTGAGAAAGGACTGGCTACCTCCAAACGCCTGATTCTTCAGGTTTGTTGCAAGCCTGGCGGGGAGGTCGGCTCATACTTTGCAAACATGACCGTCATGGCTGATTCAGCCAGGTTTCTTCATCCACTCATCGAGGGCCCGGGCGAATCGCGCGGGGGATTCCGGATCCATCCTGAAATAAAGGGCAGGTTCGATCAGCTCCAGTTCCATCAGGCGGAAAGCTCCTGCCCGGTCCCGGACGAAATCGACCCTCGCGTAAAGAGGGACAGCGGGGAGGGTTCTCATCACCAGCCTGCCCGTGTTGACCATGCCGGGGTCGGGTGTCACGGCAGTTATGATCCCTCCATGTTCCTCCTGCACCCGGAAGTCTTCCCTCTTCGGCGTCTTCAGAATCGTATGGCTGAGATCCCCGTTGAAGAAGAAGAGGGAGAATTCGCCTTCCGAAATGACACCTTCCATGAACGGCTGTGCCAGGTATTCCCTGTCCCGGTAATGTGCGCAGATCCTCCCGATCAGCTCCCGCGGGGTCTCATTCCGTACAGGCCAGGTGAAATCCGCGTTGGCGCCGACGGTCGGTTTGACAATGATCGGTGCGCCGTTGAACGTCCGGCGTATCGATTGCAGACGTTCAGGGGTCAGTCCGGTTCCGGAGACGGTCGGTACGATCGCCACGCCCTGCCGTTCCAGGTCGAACAGATACGACTTATGCGCGTTCCACCGGAAGAGTGCAAGCGAATTGGCGAGGCGGGCGGAGGAGCGGTCGATGTTTTCCATAACCATCAGGAATTTGTCCAGATGATGATGGTAGTCCCAGGTTGTTCTGGGGATGACGACGTCGAAGCTGTTCCAGTCGACTGAGCTGCTTGTCCAGGGAATCGATTGCACTCCGTATCCGCGGGCGGCGAGGGCGGGAACCGCGAGGTCGTCATCGAAGACGAATCCTTCCGGGTTCTCCATCGTCAGAAACGCGCAGGATCGCAACGGTCAGTTTTCCCCGAAGGTTCGTGTTTCGTCCTGGACCGGGATCCAGCATGACTCGCAGCCGTACGGATAATCGGTGAGGATTGTCGAGATGCCGTCACTGATTTCGAATGCTTCGTTTCCGATAAAGCGGACGGTCAGCTTCTCCTGCTGTTGAGGGAGGAGGAAAGCGAGAAGAAGAATGACTGTCGTCATCATTTTACCATGTCCTGATCAAGCAGGTAATTGCCGCAGAAAAGCAGCTGGTCCATCTCCTGCAGAGGGTGATACTTCGCGCCATGGACATCCCGGAACAGACGCTCGAGACCGAAGGAGCGGTAGAACCCCTGGCCTCCCGCGATATCCATTGCTTTGGAAACAGTTGCAATACACGAATCGGCAACGATCGTCTTGCGCGTCAGGATCTCATGGGCATGATCCTGTATCGGCTCGAAATTGAAATTGTCGGCGATCCTGATCATGTCGTTATGATGCACTTGAGCGGTTGTGAGAGTATTGTTCATGCGGGCGATCTCGTACGGAAGATGCGTCTTGTTCTTCCGTTTTCGCGCAGTAGCAAGGGCGATCTCGGCGGCACGCTCGGCGATGCCGACATATGCCGCCATGATGAGCGGCATTGCGACCGTCAGGATCACGTTCCAGAAAGGATGAAACTCTCCCCGGGCTCTGGTCAGCACGATCGCCTCGTCAGGAACGAAGACCTCCTCGAGCCGGACTGTGTGAGAGCCGGTTCCGCGCATTCCCATCGTGTCCCAGTCGTTCATGATGCTCAGCCCGTCCGCCGTGAAGGGGACCGAGAAGTGATGGACAAGTGATCCTTTCTCAGGGTCCTCATACGGGGCGCTGGTGACAAGGATGTTGCCGACTGACGACTGGCTGGCGAACGCCTTGCTTGCCGAAACGAGGAACCCTCTTGCAGTGCGTGTCATCTCGCCGTTCGATTCGAGCCAGTCCCGTGCCCCCGTGCTCACGAGGACAGGCTGCTGTTCCGCCACGCGGCGCAGCATCTCTTCCGCGCCCTGTCCCTTCCGGTACTTCCAGACATTGGCGGCCACAAGGTGCTGATGCATCGAGTGTGCCAGAGCGGTCGAACTGCAGTAATGCGCAAGCAGCCGGATGACCGAGCAGATGTCGGCGTGCGATGCGCCCCCTCCACCGAGTTCCTCCGGAATCCCGGCCGCGAAAATCCGGTGCTCCTTCAATGCTACGTAATTCCGTTCGACGAATGTCAGCCGCTGATCGTGCTCAGCTGCGCGCTCTCGGAATCCGGGACCGATTTTCTGGATAAGCTCAGCCCAGGGCGATTTTCTGGTCGCTGTGAGTTTTACTCTCGTTCGTGTCTCGGTGGTCATCGCCTTCCTTTCTGAATGAGACTCCGGCCCGCGTTGTTCGAGGAACAACAAGCGGCGGAAATCAGATGCGAGTAAACTGAAAAAAGGAACCGGTTCCGGCGGTGCTGCCGGAACCGTTTGTTTCAGAATCTATTATATGGAAGCTTATTTCATCAGAATGAGGCGTCTTGCCTGCGTGAAGCCGTCTGCGTCCATCCGGTAGAAGTATACGCCGCTGGGGGCTCCGTTTGCATGCCACTCCGTTCTGTGCGTTCCTGCGGGGAGCTCCCGGTTCACCAGCGTTGCGACTTCGCGCCCCAGGAGATCGAACACCCTGATCTGGACGAACGATGCCTCAGGAATGGCGAATGAGATCTCCGTCGCGGGGTTGAACGGGTTCGGATAATTCTGATCGAGCCGGTACGAGGCGGGTAGCTGATCTGACTCAGTGATCGATGTGACGGGACTGGTGGTAAAGGTCCAGACGTCCGACCAGAGTCCCCAGCCGCCGGTGTTTCCGGCCCGGACTCTCCAGTAGTAACGCCGGTCGTTGTCGAGTCCTGTCGCAAAGATCGTCGTATCGGTCACTGCCGAATCATTCACGGCGATGCCGAACGCAAAGCCTGAATGGATCGAGACCATCACGTGATACTTCGTTGCCGCGGAGACATCGAACCACCGCAGGTCCAGTTCCGACATCTGGTCTTCGGAGCTGTCAGCCGGGAATTCAAGCAGTGCAGTGGTCAGATCGGAGATCTGGATCACCCCGTTATTGATATCGAAGAAGATGTTGTTCGCCGCTTCGACTTTGACACGGGCGTTCAGGAAGAAACCGGCCGGCACGGTAAACGATTCGCTCCCGTCGTTCGGCGTGTTGGCGGCGAGGGTGGTGGGGAAGGTCACGCCGCCGTCGGTTGAAAGCAGGATGTTCACCTCACTGCAGTTGATCGGTGACATATCGGTTCCTGCCACATCCCACGTCACGCTGTCCGTGCTTCCGTTCAGCCAGGCGATATCCTCGTTCGGATAGCTGATGGCGAACGGCCCTGCGGCATCGGATACGACGACCGAGGTCGCGTCGGTATGGATCCCTCCGCTTCCGGCCCTGTTGTCACGCCCTGTCAGCCGGAAATTCAGTGTCCGCGCATAGCTCGCCATGATTTCCCCGATCGTCTGCGATCCCGCGAGGATATCGGAAAGTTGCGGGAACATGCGGGAAGGCGATTCGACAGGATCGAAGCTTCGGAAGATCGGCGCGTTTCCCGTTGGCGTGTTAGGACCACCGGCCGGTCCGAGGTCAAACTGTTCCCAGCAATAGGTGAGCGTATCACCGTCGATATCAGACCCGGAGCCGGTGAGCATGAACGGGGTCTGCAGAGGGACGGTGTACACTGTGCTTCCCGCATCCACTGTCGGAGGCGTGTTTCCTGTTGCAATAACCACCGGGCAGCTGTTCCCGGAACCGACCTGTGTGTAGGCGATCATTTCATCGAGACTCTTCACGTGGAAGTAGTCGTCACTATTGTTCGCGATGTTGTGCGCTCCGCAGATGCCGGCATAGCCCATGATTGTTGACGCGCTACCGGGCTCGTACGCGGCGGAGGATGACCGGTTGCCGCCGCACGAGCCGGCAGTGCCGTTGAACGTATGGTTCGCTCCCCACTGGTGTCCCATCTCGTGGGCGACGTAGTCGACATAAAACGGATCGCCGACCGGCGCGTTCAAGCCGGTGACACCCTGCGCTTTGACCCCTGCGCGGCACGGGACCGCGAGGAACGCAACGCCGCCGCCGCCGGTGCTGAAGACATGGCCGATATCATAGTTGGCGCTGCCGATGACTGCATCCAGGTTCGCCTGGTTCTGACCCAGCATCGTGCCGCCGTTGTTGTTGGTGTACGGATCGGTTGCGCCGTCGGTGTAGACGATCAGGTCGTTGTTGGCAACCAGCTCCATCCGGATCGAAATATCCTTCTCGTAGATCCCATTCACGCGGTTCATCGCGGTCACGATTGCCGCCATTCCTGCCTCGACCGTTCCCCCATGGAACACAGTATACTCGCCGGTCGCTGCGACGGCAAGGCGGTAGGTCCGGAGTTCTTCGCCGGTTGAAACCGAAGCGGGAAGGCCCGCTTCAACGATTGACCGGACCTCCATTGCAGCATCCGATTCGGCTCCGAACGGTCCAAGCTCCTCGAATGTCCGGCCTTCCGTCGGCAGAAGATCGTGTGTATAGTAGCTGATGTAGTGACGGGTGTTTGCTCTATTGTAGGGGTCGATATAGACTGTCCCGCGGGAGCTGAACAGCATCGCGTGGAACCCTGCCGGGGTCCGGTCAATCCGGCCCGACGACGTGCCGTCCGTGATTCCCTGTGCCAGGTAGGTCCTGATCTCCGGAAACCGTTCCGCGAGTGCCGGTGCCATGATCGGCGATTCCACGATACTGTACGTTTCAAACCGGCCATCCGGCATCGGGAGCTCAATCTGCACCCCGTTCCGCACGCCCGCCAGCTCCGGCGGAGCGTCGGCAAGGATCCGGCTCAGGGTTGCATCATCCAGTTCAACCAGCCGGTAGGCGACCGGCTGAATGTCCGCCTCCTCACCTGCAACGGCGGATTCGTTGACATCGTGCCAGGGGCGGTCCTGGGAAAAAGACGATGAAGGAAGAATTAGAAAGAGAGCTGTGAGCGCTCGGAGCAAAACTGGTCTGATCATGGCTGGGCCTCCCGGACAAAGGAACGACGATTGAAAAGAAAAAGTACTGAAAGCTCGGGTGAATTACAAAGGCGGGGCTGAGGGAAAAAGATGAACCGCAAAGAAAATCACAGGATCCAAGCAACCAATCTCAAACAAATTTCAAAATTCAAAAGACGAATGTTCGAAACCCAGGGATTCTGTTTTTCTCCCGTTTGAATTTTGATGCTTTGAATTTGTTTGTTATTTGATGCTTGTGATTTGGTGCTTCTTCATAGAATCTCCCTGGCTATCACCTCCGCCGCCAGCATCCCCGGCGCCCCGGTGATCCCTCCCCCCGGATATGATCCGCTGCCACAGAGGTACAGACCGGGGGTCGGTGTGCTGTATGTCGCACAGGCGGGAACCGGACGGCCGATCAACTGATCGATCGCATGTTCTCCATGGAACAACTGTCCTCCCGTAAGTCCATACCGCTCTTCGAGAACGGCCGGTGTGAGAAGTTCAGAAGCGACGATCGAGGACTCGAGATCAACCGTCTGATCCGACAGTGCGGCGACGATCGTGTCCCGGAGCTTGTTTCTGAGCGGATCAGTCCATCCGCCGTCAGGCGCATACGGTGCAAAGTGCGAAAGGATGGTGACAACCTCGTGTCCCTCCGGCGCGAGGCCCGGAGTGGCGACTGTCGGCACATGGATATCGAGCACCGGCCTGTCTGAGAACCGGCGGTATTTGACCGCATCGAATGCCTGTTCCATCTGGTCGAAGCTGTTCCCGGTGCGCGCAAAGCGTATCGGCTGTTCCGGTTCGCACTTCCACCTGATCGGACGATTCAGTGCGAGACGGAGAGAGGCGACTGTTCCCCTGTCCCGGAACCGGATGATCTCTGCTTCAAGGGCGGGACCGATTTGTTCCGATGACAGCAGGTTGAGAAACGTCGCTTTCGGCGGGATCGCGGAGGCGACGATCCGGCTCCTGAATGATTCTCCCCCTGTGGCTTTGACTCCGACAGCCCTCCCCGATTCGTCGAGAAGAATTCTGTCAACTCCGGCCCCGGTTCGCATCTCGACACCGGCCTCTTCTGCTCCCTTACGCAGTGCGTGGATCAGTGCCGCCGGGCCTCCTTCCATATGAACATTCGCCGTCGCTTCCCAGATCAGCAGGTTCAGCGTGGTGTACGACGACCATGGTCCGTTATAGGAACTGAAGACTCCCGGGAAACAAATCCCCGCTTTGATGAAGTCGGTCTCAAAGCGCTCGTTCAGGAAGTCAGCCACCGACATCGGGAGGACCTTCAGCAGTTCATGCATCAGGTCTTTGCCGAGTCGGCGCAGTCCGACGCCGGCGCCGAGGAGCTTCTTCAGATCGGAGAAGCCGAGTTTTCTGATATCGGGCGGCTGGCTGGAGACCAGGTTCCGGATCAGCGGCCTGACACTGTCGATAAATTTCCGGTAATCCCTGTACGCGTCGGCATCCTTCTGAGAGATCGAAGCGATGTTTTGCGCGGAGGTGACAGGGTCATCCGAAATCGTAACAGCGCGGCCATCATCCGACAGGAGGGTGACAGGAGAGCGATGCTCCGAAACCACGAGGCCGTGTGTGCGCAGCTTCAGCTGTTCGATGATCCCGGCACGGACGGTACTCGTGTCATGAAGCAAACCGGCGGTTCGGTATCCTTTGTGGAATTCCTCCTGCGCTGCAACACCCCCGACGAAGTCCCGCCGTTCAAGCAGGAGAACCTTCTTTCCCTCGGTTGCAAGCAGTGTCGCGGCAGTCAGTCCGTTATGGCCCCCGCCGATGATGATCACGTCATGGGTTGTCATGATAATGCCCGGTTCTTCAGGATTGTTTTGGCTGCCAGCTCGCCTCCCGACCCCATGATTCCCCCGCCGGGATGAGTCCCGGAACCGCACATCCAGAGGTTCCGTACCGGCGTGGTGTATTTCGCGTAGCCGGCGACCGGTCGCTGGAAGAGAAGCTGTTCCAGACTGAGTTCGCCGTGAAAGATATTCCCTTCGGTCAATCCCATCGTCTGCTCGAGGTCCCACGGCGTGAGCACCTGCCGGTGCAGGATGATATCCTTGAATCCGGGAATATATTCGGCCAGCGTATCGACCACGGCATCGCCGAACGCTTCACGCTGTGCAGGCCAGTTCTCTGCACCTTCGTTGATGTTGTACGGGGCGTACTGGACGAAGCAGGACATGACATGCTTCCCGGGTGGCGCCAGAGTCGGGTCAGTCAGCGAAGGGATGACGACATTGATATATGGCCGCTTCGAGAAGGCACCGTATTTCGCCTCATCAAACGCCCGTTCGAGGTAATCAATCCCGGGTGCGATCGCGATATCTCCCCGGATATGATCTCCTGTCCCAGGTCGGCACGAGAACTCAGGTGCCCTGTCCAGCGCCAGGTTCACCTTGCCGGAGCTTCCGCGGTACTTGTAGCGGCCGATTTGTTTCACGATCTCAGGATCGAAATGCTCCGCTCCTGCGAGGCCAAGATAGGTACGACGCGGGTCCAGGTTAGAAACGACAATCCTCGCATCGATCTCATCGCCGTTCCCAAGGATCACACCGGATGCCGCACCGTTCTTGATTCTCAGTCCTGCAACCGGCGCTTCGGTCCGGATCTCGGCTCCATAGCCCATCGCCGCCCGGGCGCACGCCATGCTGACGCCGCCGGTGCCTCCTTTGGAAAAGCCCCACGACCGGAACGCGCCGTCGAGCTCGCCCATATAATGATGAAGAAGAACATAGGCCGTTCCGGGAGAGCGGACTCCCTGAAAGGTGCCGATGATCCCTGAAACCGACATCGGTGCCTTGAGCGTGTCTGATTCGAACCAGAGGTCGAGGAAGTCCACCGCGCTCATCGTCATCAGCTTCAGGTTCATATGGAGCAGGTCGGGACCGAGACTCCGGAACGCCTTCCCGAGGCGGAGGAGGTCGGCCAGATCACCAGGTCTGGTGGAAGCAATATCGGGCGCGGGCCGGTCGATGATCTGCTTTACGAACTTCCCCATCAGCGTCATGATCCGGCTGAACTCGGGATAGATCTCCGCATCCTTCCGGCTGAACCGGGAGATCTCGTCCCTGCTTCTGTTCGGATCGGCCCAGCGGGCGAGCGAATCGCCGTCAGGCAGAGGCAGGAACGAACAATCCATCGGGATGATCTCGTAGCCGTGCTTCGCGAGTTCCAGTTCCCGTATGATATGGGGACGGAACAGGCTGACGACATAGGAGGCGACCGAGAAGGTGAACCCGGGGAACACTTCTTCGGAGACCGCCGCACCACCCAGGACATGCCGGCGTTCCAGGACCAGAACCTTCCGGCCCGCTTTCGCCAGGTAAGCCGCGCAGATCAGTCCGTTATGCCCCCCGCCGACAATGATCGCATCGTAGCGCTTCTTAGCCACGGGAGCCTCCCTGTGGATTCGAACGCTTCCGCTCCGGATCGAAAAACTGTGGCGACCGGACCGTTGCGCTCACCGTGTAGCGGATATGTTCCACTGTCTTCTCGATCTGGACACCCGTGCCCGGTTCGCTGAAGCCGGTTTCGATCGTCGCTAGGGCGATATTCTTTTTAAGGATCGGTGACCAGGTGCCGCTGGTGGCATAACCGATCTGATGCGTCCGGCTCGGGTCGCCGTAGAGC
>JAOUDE010000386.1 GCA_029859455.1 Ignavibacteria bacterium
GGAGCTTCTCTCCTCCCCGTTTCAGCGGATAATGTGACTGTGTCACGCCTGTCGCTGGATCGATTACCGATATTCCCTCGGCAAGAGTTCCAACCCAGAGCCGGTTCTGCTGGTCGACACAAAGAGTCTGTGGATTTCTGATCTTCGCGGTTCCGTCACTTCGGTGGGGTACAGGCCCTCGACCGCCCCGGGTGAACGAATACAGACCTCCCTCCTCATTGATCAGCCAGAGACGGTTCGACTGATCGATGACAACCGCCGGAATCCTGTTGGTTCGGAGGGAGCCCGGGTCCCTTTCTTCGTGAAGGAACTGGATCACCCCTCCGTTCGGCGTGACACCGACCAGCCCTCCACGCTCCGTTCCACACCAGATCGTACCGTCCTGATCCTCCGTCATCGACCAGATGATGTCCGTATTCTCACCCATCTCAGAGGTGGAATCCCCTTGGAATCTCTGGAACAACCCTGTTGCCCGGTCAAATCGATTCAAACCCCCTCCATATGTCCCGACCCACAGATTGCCGCGACTGTCTTCCAGGAGAGAGATAACATCGTCGTTGCTGATCGAAGCCGGGTCATCCGGGTCGTAACGGAACGAGCGGTATGAGTAACCGTCATACCGGACGAGCCCATACATCGTGCCGAACCAGAGAAACCCGTCGTCCGTCTGCGAGATACAATAAGTCAGGTGCAGCGGGACCCCCTGATCGAGCGGAAGCCTCTCAACATGATATCCGCCTGTGGGTCCGGCCATGACCGGTGTTGAAAGAAGAAGGAGAAAGAAAAAAACCTTCCCGGAAACGTATGCGCTCATCTGATCAATTTCCTTTCATCAATAACCGATTCCGTATCTCCAGCTGTCAACAGCCCCCATCCATGGAGTATCGTAATACGGCTGCCGCGTGAGGACGAAGTGGTCAAACATGTTCAGATCCCCCTCAAGAGGAATTCTACGGAACTCGAAGGTCCTGAATCGATCCTCCTCCGTATGTGAGTAGGACCAGAGCACGGAATTCAGACTTTGCCGAACGGTCAGCGGAGGGCCGAAGATGATATAGATCATTCCCCTGTCAGTCTGCCATCCCGGTTTGAAGCTGCTGAAGTATTCGTTCGCCTCCTCGACTCGCGAATAATAGCGCTCGAGAATATCTTCTGATTGCTGCTGATTCTCTCCCCTCTCCCGCCAGAATTGCTCGAGCCAGTTCCTTCGATCAGCCGGGTCATAAAGTTCCGAGATGTTTTCCAGCTCATCATCCCTGAGGAGGTACCTCAGGGGTCCAATCAGATCCTCGAGAACGGAGGGCTTTGGAAACCCGGGGTTCATGACAACAAAAGGTCTCTGCGCCTCTATTTCGACCCGTTCCCCACCGGGAACGGGAATAAGGTTTCTGGCAACAATAAGATATACTCCGCGCTGTTCCGGGCCAAGCTCCCAGGAAACTGTCGAAGTTGACGATTCCAATCGCATTGTTTCAACCGTGTCGAGCGTCGCTATATCCAGGCCGGTGTACTCCAGTGATCCGTGAAGTGGATTGAAGGCATAGGGGGGCGAGGCGCTTGTGGAATCCCAGCCGACAAGCATCACCGAAATCTCCGAGACAACCGGCTCATCCTGACTGATCGGCCGGACATGAAACGAGCCAAAGATCCTTCCTTTTGAAGGTACTACGTAGGGGCCGAGGACCGGGCGACTTCCTTCGATCGTCCTTCCCTGGAGTAACTGGATCCCGCTGACGTAAGGGGTTCGTTCATCAGTTTCTGCGAGCGAAAGGAAGCGCCTCCTCGTGATCTGCTTGCCGGTTGCCCGATCCCTGACCGTCAGCTCGACCCGATAATCCCCGGGAGGAAGATCGACTGTGCGCGAGAAGAGTGATTGTCCTTCAGACCTCGTTTCGGCATATGTTGAGGCATGGATCTTCTCAATCCAGAACTTCTCCAGGGCCGGAGTGGCAACACCTTCCGCAAATGCGCGCAATTCCATCTCGATCACTGCTTCGAAGTTATTTCCCAGGCGAAGATAGATAAGTGATTCTGATTTAACGCCGATCCAGAGTTTGACTGAAGCGGAATCATCAGGAACTTCCTGCGCCTGGAATTCAACGAACGGAAGGTCCGGAGCTGACAGTTGTTTCGCTTCCCACTCAACTCCTCCGTCAATCGATCTTCCGGAGCGACAACCAAAAGCAACGATGCTGAGCAACAGCACACCGATCAGGGGCAATCGGCACGGATCGTTGATCAAGGCCCGGATTTTCCTTATTTTCTCTCCTATTCGGACCAGCAAACTGATAACAGTATGAATTGGCGACGACTTTCGATACACCATATATTGGTGGTATTTCTTCTGATCGGGGTCCCTTCTGTTTTGTT
>JAOUDE010000079.1 GCA_029859455.1 Ignavibacteria bacterium
TCGACGAGGAATTCAGCATCGAATTCTGTGGCGGCACGCATGTTCCTTCCACACAGGAGATCGGGCTGTTCAAGATTGTCTCAGAAGGGAGCATTGCCAGCGGTGTGAGACGGGTCGAAGCGATTGCCGGTGAGGCACTCCGCCCTTATCTGGAGGAACAGTGGCACCAGCTTGACGAATCAGACCGGCAGCGTGAGCTGCTTTTCAGGGAGAAGGAGACCCTGCTGGCCGAACTTGGAAAGAGTGCTCCACCAGGCGGATCCCCCGCCGCCACCCCTCCCAGGCCTGTCATCTCAGTGACCCGTGAGACGTTCGCCAGGCTCGAGGAATCCCGGGTGAAGAGTTCGAAGGCTGTCGAGGAACTCGTGCGGGAAATTGCAGACCTCAGGAAACAGGCCAGCCGTCAGGCAGTCCGTGATGCCGGCGGTACAGTGACCGAACTGGTATCTTCCGCCGACCCGGCGGATGGAATCAGGGTCATTGCATCGGAGATCAGCGCGGCGGACATGGACAGCCTCAAAGGAATTGGAGATACACTCCGGGCCGAGCTCGGCAGCGGGGTTGGAGTCCTTGCGGCCGTGAAGGAAGAGAAGGTGATGCTGGTCTGTGTCGTGACCGACGACCTGATCCGGAACCAGAAACTGCACGCCGGAAGAATTGTGGGAGAAATCGCGGGGCGGCTCGGGGGCCGTGGAGGCGGTCGCCCGCATCTCGCAACGGCAGGCGCCCGTGACGTCACAAAGCTGGCGGAAGTACTCAGCAGCGTCGATGGCATGGTGCGTTCATTGTTGATTTCAGCGGAGTGATCCCCATGACTGACCTTTCTCCAACGATCCTTCGCCGACACTCCTTCATCAGTGAAGAATTGCAGGAAAGCGCAGCGACCAAGGCGAAGATCATCGGACATTGCAGCGACGCGATCGTCAAGGCAGTCGACGCCATTATCGCCGCACTGAAGGACCGGAAGAAGATACTGCTGTGCGGAAACGGCGGATCAGCGGCAGATTGTCAGCACATTGCAACGGAGTTCGTGATCCGAATGAGCCCTGTCCTGAAGCGCCCCGGCATCCCTGCCATCGCTCTCACAACCGATTCGTCACTCCTCACGGCCGGCGCCAATGATCTTGGATATGACCACGTATTCACAAGAAGTATCGAAACACTCGGAACTCAGGGAGATGTGCTGATCGGCATTACTACGAGCGGAAAATCCGAGAGTGTCAACAGCGCGTTCCGTGCAGCCGGGAAGCTGGGACTCTGCACGATCGGTTTTCTGGGGCGTGACGGAGGAAACGCCATTGATCTGGTCGACATCCCGATCGTCATCCCTTCTGAGAACACGCAGAGAATCCAGGAAGGTCACATAACGGTGGGTCATATCATCTGTGCACTGGTGGAACAGGAACTGTATGGGTGACCCGCCCGCACCCTCTGCCCGCACCTCACGCGCCGGCGACTTCCTCATCACCCTGGTCACCATCTGCATCGATATCCTCGCCATCGAAGCAGCGTTCCTGATATCCTACTGGCTTCGCTTCGACACTCTTCTGTTCGACCAGTTCGGGTGGACAGAGGCCGATGCCCCCCCTCTCAGAAGTTATTTTCTCGGATCCCTCGTGGTTATCCCTGTCTGGCTGATGCTGTTTCAGTCACGCCGCATGTATTCCCCGAGGCGGAGTGTCAGTCTGGCCGACGAGCTCTTTGCGATCACGCGGATTGTCAGCCTCGGAATGCTGATGATCGCGTGCGCCGCATTCCTGTACAGGGATTTCTCGTTCTCGCGCATCGTATTCTTCATCCTCTGGGGAAATGCCATTGTGCTCGTCTTCACGGGAAGAGCGGTGGTCCTCTGGCTCGAGAGAAAGGCATACAGGAGGGGCCGACATCTCCGTCACGCGATCATCCTCGGAAACGATACTCATGCAGAGGATATCCTCCGGAAATTGCAGAGGCATCCTTCGTTCGGCTTCCTTATTCTCGGCTATTTCGCCGAATCTCCGGCTCCCGGACTCGCCGAAGCCTCGTATCTCGGGACGATCCATGCAGCCCCTGCATACATCCGGGAACATGGTGTCGATCTCGCTTTCATTTCACTCCGCTCAGAAGATCACCCGATGCTCTTCGATTTCATCAGTGAATGTGAAGGGCTCAATATCGATTTCATGATGGTTCCGGACCTCCTCGAGGTCCTTGCCACCCAGATGCACCTGACCGAACTCGAGGGAATCCCCCTTCTTCGGATCAAGTCCGTCCCGTTTTCACTGTGGGGAAGAGTGATCAAGCGCTCATTTGATCTCCTGGTGTCCGTTGTTCTGATCGCGATCCTCTCCCCTCTTCTTGTCCTTGTGGCAATCCTGATCAAGCTGGATTCACGCGGACCGGTCTTCTTCAAACAGGAGCGGATCGGACTCGACGGTCATTCCTTCACGATGTACAAATTCCGGTCGATGAGGTCCGGCGCAGAACAACAGGTCCGCGAAGTGGTGCTCGGCATCAGGAATGATCCGAGAAGAACAAGGGTCGGAGTCTGGCTCAGAAAGACCAGTGTTGATGAGATCCCGCAGCTGCTGAATGTCGTCCGCGGTGAAATGAGCCTTGTGGGCCCGAGACCGGAGCGGACGATCTATGTCGACCAGTTCCGGAAAGTCATTCCGAAGTACATCGATCGACACAGGGTCAAGACAGGCATCACGGGATGGGCACAGGTGAACGGATACCGCGGAGATACATCGATTGAAGATCGGATCCGGTACGACCTCTATTACATCGAAAACTGGTCGTTTTCGTTTGACATCAAGATTCTGCTCCGGACCATCCGCGCAGCGATCGACTTCAAGAATGTAGACTGAAATGATCCCCCTTCTCGTCTTCTATATTCATATCGTTTTTGTCGCTACCGTATTCACGAAACGATGGCAGCAGGAGGGGCTTGGTGAAGGGATGCTGGCCGTGTTTTTTTCCGCTCTTATCTTCTTCGTCGGATGGTCGATGACTTCTTTTCTGGTTCGCCTGATCATGAGCGAAGGTTCCGGCATCATCATCGATCAGGACAGCGCCTCGCTCCTCCTTTTGACCGGAGTCGAAACGGTATTCTATTTTTTCTATTTTGGGGGTAACGAAGGACGCGGAAGGAACGAACAACGTGGAGCAGGAATCAGCGAAGGACAAAATTGAACGTGATGAAGCAGTTCTGATCGACCTGAGGAGCGGAATTGCCAAGAGGTTCAAAAATCCAGTTTCTGACTTCCTTCATCGCCGCATCCTCGAGCATCTTGTTCCCTTTCTGCACCGGCCGGAGAGTCCTGACGCGTCCACCCGACATCACCACTGCCTCAATCCTGATCTGAGCCTCGACATTGACCCCCTCCGGATACTGCGGCAGGTTTCCGGCAAGGAGCCGTCTCGTTCCACCGTCACCCCATTGCATCGAGTAGGCAACTGATTTCCCGACATCGCTCCCGTCGGCACCGGTCAGGCTTGGCCCGGCCTTTCTTCCCGACTCGCCTGCGCCGTTGTCGGTTCTTATCCGCTCCGCATCTCCAAGAGATGCAAGCGACCGCTCCTTTCCGACAGCACTTTCTTCACGCTGAACACCGGAAGGACTGTACTGTTCTTCAATGACGGATTTGCGAACGACGGGCAGGGGTGGGTCGTTCTCGTCAAACCCGGGTGTTCGCTCCGGGAGGTCGACCGGAACCTGTTGGACCTTTTCTTTTTGAAGCAGAGGCTCAGAAGAGACAGACGGCGGAGTTGACGGAGCCGGATGCAGAGGAACATTCGATAATTTCCCCCAGCTCACTTCGATAAACTCGGGCTCAGTCCTCATCTCCGTCGCCTCCGTCAGGAACAGAATCAACCCCAGAAGGAGGTGAATGATCACCGATCCGGTCCAGCCTTTCCTGTCTTCCCTGCTCATGATCTCACCGTGAGTCAGCTGGTTCTGTGGCAATCAGGAAACGTGACGCACCGACTGTTTTCGCGATATCGATAACCTGTACGGTGCTCTGAAGGCTTACGTTCCGGTCCGCATTGATGACCACCACCTGATCTGTCCCGGCCATCACGTCAGAAAGCTCCCTGCCGAGCGTTTGCAGGGTCACGGCCCTGCTGTTCAGAAAAAGCTCTCCCTGTTCCGTGAGAGTCAGCGTCACCTGGCGCTCGTCGATATTCTCAGACGTTTCCGCCTTCGGTAGCTGTACACGGATTCCCGGCTGCACGACAAACGATGATGACAGAAGAAAGAAGATCAGGAGCAACAGGACAATATCCGTCAGGCTCGAAAAACTGAAGACTGTCAGCAGTTTGTTTTCCTGTTTGAGCCTCATAACGCCTCAGTCCTTCTTCCGGAAGTACTCATCGTCAAGAACGAGCGAACCGGATCCCCGGCCCGGATCCGATTCAGCCGGAGCAGGCGAACCCTTGGTCCGTTGGGGCGCAAGGATGTCAAGGAACTCCGTCGTGGTCACCTCCATTTCGTGTACGAATCGGGCGACACGCGTAACGAAATAGTTATATGCGGCATAGGCCGGGATACCAACGATGAGACCGAACGCCGTTGTCAAGAGAGCTTCCCAGATCCCACCCGCCAGATCACCTGGATTCACGTTGCCGGCAAGACTCTCGATCTGCTGGAACGCTCCGATCATGCCGGTGACGGTCCCCAGGAAGCCAAGCATCGGAGCAACACCTGCGATACTGGCGAGAACAGGAAGTCGCTTCTCCAGATGGTAGACCTCCCGGCGTCCTGCATCTTCCACAGCCTGCCGGACCTTTTCGTCCCCCTGATCAACCTTCATGATCCCCCGCCGAATGATGTTTGCAATCGGGGCATCCTTCTGAGAGCAGAATGTCAGCACACCGGCAAGATTTCCCTGATGGTAGATGCTCTTCACCTTCATCATGAACTGACCGACATCCAGCCGCGCTTTCCTGAGTGCGAGGTAGCGCTCCACAGCGATGGCCAGTGCCGCCACGGAACAGACGAGAATCAAACCCATGACGATCCCGCCCCGGGCGAACAAATCAAGAAAGTTCATCGTTTCCTCCACACAGGATAAGTTTCATACGTGCTGACATCAACCTGTTAGCGACCGACTTGTGTGACCCAGGCGCCATTCTCGAGCATGCGGCCGAGCCTTTCTGCGGCTGTGGCCGCTTCCGCTCTGGATTCGTACCGGCCGACACGAACCCTATACCACCGCTCACCGTTCACGGTTCCCTCCTCGACGAATGCATCAAAATTCGCCGCCGTCAGTCTGGACATCTCGTCGTTTGCCTTGAATTTCGTCTCCCAGGAAGAGACCTGTACGGTAAACGACCCGGTCTTCGATTTGACCGGAGGTTTCGGTTTCTCCGTGGGAACGGGGGTCGGCGTAGTAGGGGCAACGGTGTCCACAGCAACAGGTTGCTGAATGACCGGTTCCGGAAGGGTCGCCTGCTGTACCTCTGCGGGTCCCCAGAGCCTGATGACCCCGAAGAAATGCAGGGCAAGTGTCAGCAGGGCCAGGATCAGAATCGCTATCAGGACCTGCATCAACGGTCCCGGACCGCGGCCTTCGTCCTCATCGTGAAGCGCGGGAGGTGTGGTCCTCCCTTCCTCTTCCTCACCCTTCAGATTGAATTTTGGCATATCTGGCTTCTCCTTTGTTGGGCTCGATGCTTTCTTTTGTGCTGCTTCTACCTCACCGGCAGAGACCTCATGGTGCGTATCAACAATAACTTCCCTTCCTACCTGATCGACAAGCGGATCATAGGGTGGCTCCTTACCCGCATACGTTGTGCCCGGTCCGAGCGGGTGCTCTTCGTAGCGGCCGACCACAACATACTTCATATCACGATACCGCTCATTCACGGCCCCCGCCAGGTCGACATCCGCTTCAAAGTACGGCATCTTTCTGGTGCGCTTTATCCCGATGACACGAGTGCCGAAGGTACCGAAGTTGGGGATTTCAACCCGTTGTCCGCGCTGGAGCGCTGAAAGCAGAAAGACATAAAAAAGATGGGACACCGAGGAGACCGTCGGTTCATCGGCGACTCCCCGTTCGACACACTTCTTCAGCAATTCATCGCGGGTCATCAGGATTTATTGCTCCATTCAATCAATTCTTCTGACGGGAGGAACGTCACCCCATCCTTCGGCGGAACGAGGAAGATCTCCTTCGTCTCCGAATTGAGCGCTTTCCTTCCGGGCCTGTGCTCAGTAAGAAATTCACCGATATTTTCAAGTGAGAGTTCACCGTGAGCGAGGAGTTCCTTCGACCAGACGTCCGTGATCGTCTGAAGAACATCCCTGACGGTTTGGCGGGAAATACCCGCCCGTTCCGAAATCATGTTGACCAGTTCATCATGACTCATGTGAAAATTCTCTCCTGCATTCGGTTACCAGATATAGCGACCATACAGCATTGCCGTCCTCGGCCGCTCAACATACCCGCGCCATTGCTGAAACGACTGATCCAGGATATCCATCACCCTGACACCCAGTGAGAACGGGGGAAGGGCCCTGTATTCCAGCTGCGCGTTCCAGACAGTGTATCCTTTCAACCGGGCTGTCTTGTTGAACTCTGCATATTGTGCGCCGAGAAGTTTCAGATCTGTTTGAACCGTAAATCCGAACGGGAGTTCGTGCCTGTACAACACCCCTCCCTGAACTTCCGGTGCATACGGAATATCTCCGCCCAGCGTCGGGTTGTCGATATCGCGCCATGCGAACGACACAAGAAGGACGCTGGCCTGTGTCAGCGCCGCAGAGAGTTCAGCGTCCAGACCAAAGATACGGGTTGTTCCAGAATATTCAACCCCCCAGAGGCCGTTCCAGAGATTATTCGATGGTGGAGTCGCCGCACCGCTGAATTGCTCGACATAGACGGGCAGGTTCCGAACCCGCTGATACCGGAGCACCAGACTTCCACCAATTACGGAAGAGGGATCGACCTCCGCGGCCAGTTCAAGGTTGGTGTGGTACTCAGGATACATTATATCAATATCATTGATGATATAGGGATTTCGATCAAGGATATTCGACAGACCGGACCTTTGAATGAACGGTGTGAACCGCGCCTCGAGGTTGAGCCAGTCGGACGATTGCCAGGTTACTCCGGCGGAGGGGAGGAAACGGAGCGAAGCTCCATCCTTCGAGCCTCTCACCGAGTACAGACCGAGCCCACCTGTGATCTGGAGGTTCCGCGCGAGGTAATACTGAACACTCACCCCGCCACCCAGAAGATACGGATCCTGGGACCGGGACGGGGATGAATAATCGTCACGCCATGCTTCGGCTGAGATCCTCATATAGACCTGATCGACAGGCAGACCGACAGAGCTGAACAACCCGGCCTCCGTCCCCCTGCTTGTCGCATTATCCACGAGGGATGTATTGCTGACGGAAATCCCGAGGTCGTAGGACATGTCATCATCCTCACCGTTGCCGCTGAGGGTGACCCCGCCATGGAACCTGTTGACCGACCTCTCGAGACCGGGAGTCATCGATCCATATGGCTGATACGATCGTCCCCCAAAGCCGACGGTCCCTCCCAGAGACGGGGCCCCCGGAAAGAGCGTGCCTCCACCGAGGTCCGTATCCCCGGAAACCATCGCTTCTCCCTCCTGGAAGTCCGCGTCCGGAACATGTCCCCGGCTCGATCTGTAGCCGGAACGAAGGGTCAGCCCGCTTGAACGGGATGACGCGCCAACAGAGAGATCGAACTGCGGTGTCGTGAACGATTCGTATCCCGCAAACAGCCTCCCGGTCAATCCGCCGACGCCTCCCGCCAGGCCGGCCGTTTCGGCGACACCAAGCTGAGTGATCGGAGACCCGCGTTCTCCGGGAGTCTTTGCGATCGTTGAATTCCGCATCGCCCATGAGTCATTCACAGGGACTTTTGACCCCTGATCGAGGTGAATCACTTCTGTACCCGGAATCTCAAATTCCGGAAGGGTAATAGATGGAACAGGCGGGGGTGAGGCCGGCGCCGTACTGTCAGCTGGAACAAACCCTGACCGGCCGGGTGGAACCGGTTTCTCCTGTGCGTTCAATGGAAGACAGATCGGCAACAGAATTGAAGCAGCGAGGATCAGCCGACGAATGGTCACTTGATCCCTTTCATCTTCTCATCGGCAATACGGCCGTATTCATCACCCCGATGTGAATTCACGACGGACAAATACGCTTCTCTTGCTTTTCCTGCTTCTTCCAGGTTCTCGTAACATTCCCCCAGCCTGAGATACGAGCGGGCGATCCAGTCCGTCGCAGCCGGATAGACAAACTTTACCCTGAGGTACTGAGTGACAGCATCCCTGTACATCCCCTGCCGAAACAGGACCTCACCGCTCAGGTACTGGGCTTCTGCAGCCAGGTCGTCGGTCCGGGTCCGGGTCACATCCGCGAACTTCTCGCGTGCAGCTTCATACTTCTCTTCTTCAAGATCGGTCATACCGAGTCCGATCAGGCCAAGGTCCCGCTCATCACTTCCCTCCCCGCTCTTCCGGAGCTGATCAAACTCACGTCTTGCGGCGGAATAGTCTTGCGCAACCAGAAAGGCGCGTCCCTTGTCATAACCGACGCGTTTCGCTTCTGTGCTCGCCGGGTACTGCTTCCGGATCCGATCATACGTTCTGATCGCCTCCAGTGACTCTCCCCGCGCAACCATCAGATGTCCGGCTTCAAGGAGAGCCGCCGGAGCATCCCCGAAAGCCGGATTGGCATCAACCAGTGCAACATACTCTGAAATCGCAGCGGAGGTGTTGCCCGCGGCCGCGTGAGATTTCGCAAGCCCGACCCGTGCCTCCGAGTTCATCGGACTCGCAGGAAACCGAGTGAGGAACTCGCCATAGGCGGCTGCAGCTTCGGTGTGCATCCCCTGCTCGGAAAACCTCGCGGCTTTTGCCAGATAGATCCTGTCTGCAGTAGGACTCCCGGGATTGTTCATCACATATTCCTCAATCACCGCATCGACCGCCGCCTCATCCCCTTGTGCTGCATAGCAGTACCGCAGTCCGTTGATCGCATCCGCTGTATACGAACTGGAAGGATACAGAGCCAGGACATCTTTGTACGCTTTGATCGCCTGATCGTACTCTCCGAGATTGTAGTACGTATCTCCGATCGCGTACTGGGCCTTCGGGAGAAGGTCGCTCGATGGATACTCCCCCGGAATCTGACGCCACTCCTCTATCGCTTTCCGGTATTCTTTGGTCTGGAAAAAGACCCATCCCCGCCCGAACCGGGCATCGTCCGCCAGTTTCGACTTCGGGAACTTCGTCAGAAGATTGGAAAACTCCACCAGCGCTTTGTCGGACGCACCCCCTTTGACATTCGACTCGGCGAGCTGGTACAGGGCATAGTCGATATCCGGCTTTGACGCAAATTTTTCAGTCGCTGTGCGGTAGGTACGGGCAGCCTGCTGATAGTCCTTCAAATAAAAGTATGCGTCTCCGAGTCGGAGATATGTATCGTAGAGGTGGCTGCTCTGCGGATGATGACGAATGATGGACCGGAAATGCTCCGTTGCGGCAACATAGTCCCGAAGTTCAAAGCTGGACCAGCCGGCTCCATAGAGCGCGTCACCCGCCTTCGGATGATTCGGATAGCCGTTGATCACCGCGCGATATTCCTTCCGGGCTTTCTCGATCTGATTCAACTGATAATAGGACTCCGCAAGCCAGAAATGCGCATCCGGAACACGCGGATGATCGGGGTACAGCGAAAGGAACCGTGTCATCAGGGTCGATGTCCCTTCATGATCGC
>JAOUDE010000388.1 GCA_029859455.1 Ignavibacteria bacterium
CCTTGAATCGATCGAACAGATTTTCAAGGACCTGTCGCACGACGGCGTGGTGATGAACCTGGCGGCTCACCCCGACGATGAAGATGGCGCCACACTTGCGTACTACCGCATGAAATACGGGGTTCGAACGCATTCGATCCTGTTCACCCGGGGTGAAGGGGGACAGAATGAGATCGGTCCTGAACTGTATGAAGAACTGGCCGTCATCCGGACCGACGAAACGAAGAGGGCTGGCGAGATCATCGGTGCACAGGTGGACTTCCTGAACCTGCTCGATTTCGGGTTTTCAAAAAGTGCGACTGAGGCGTTCGCGAAGTGGGGTGGCAGACAGGAAGTTGTCAGACGTCTGGTGTATATGATTCGAAAGTATCAGCCTGATATCCTGTTTACCAATCACAGTACGGGCGGGGGTCACGGGCACCATCAGGCTGTCGCCGTGACAGCGATCGCAGCATTTGACGCAGCTGCTGACCCTGATCAGTTTCCGGAACAGCTCAATGACGAGATCGATCTCTGGCAGCCGAAGAAGCTGTATCTGAGGATCCTTCCGTGGAACGGGGGAAACCCGGACGTCATTCACCTCATCAGGGAATCACACGGCGAAGTCTCCTACATTGATATTGCGAACCAGGCATTGAGAGAACATCGGTCACAGGGTCTTGGGAGCGTCGACATTTCCCGGTTTACGCAGGGCCGAAGTGAGTACAGACTCGCCAGACGCTTCAGTTCCTACCCTGAAGATTCCACCTCTTTTTTTGGAGGGATTGCCATGTTCTCCGCGCCTGAGGACTCAATGCTGATCCGGTTCAGAGAACAGATCGACAAACTGATCGGCACTCCGGCGGGCGACCTGCTTGCTCCGGCGGCCAGGCTACTGAATGAAATCGCCGGCATCGATCAGAAGGGACTGAAGCCGCTGCACCGGCGTATTGTAACGGACTGGAAGAACTCACTTGAACGGCTGGTCAAAAACCGCTGTCAGCTTCAGGTCACGGTTCGCACCAACGATTCGATCGTGGTTCCGGGGCAGGAGGTCCCAGTGCATTTCTCCGTGTCGTCTTCCCTTTGCGGGGTACGCATAACCGGTGTGACCACGATACCGGCTCCAGGCTGGCTGGCGGGTGAAACCGCCCGGGTGAAGGGGCACGAATGGAGGACTTCTCTGAAGGCATCATCGTCTGCGGTCCATACGTTTCCCCCGGTCATAGCTCAGTACCGGGATATTGAGTCGACTGCAACCTCATTGATCCAACTGGAGGTCGAAATCGACGGAATCACGGTTGTCTTATCGGAGCATTGGACGCCGTCGCTCGCGCCGCCGTATGAACTCTCGGTCACACCGGTTGCCGCCTGGGTCAAGCTGTCTGATCCGGGTCGGGGCGGAGGGTTCAACTACCGGATCATCAACCGCTACCCGCACAAGTCGGCGGGTTCACTTAACATTGACGTGCCGGAAGGCTGGAGGGGGGAAGAGATCAGGTTTACGATCGACTCAGAAGACGCAGAATCAGTCGGACTGCTCTATGTGCGTCCTCCGAAGGACCTCGAACCGGGAGATATTCCGGTCCGTTTCTCGATGGGAGCCTCCGGTGTACCGGCTGTTTCAACCAGCATCCGCCTCTTCGATGTCGAAATGCCGGACGGGCTGACAGTCGGTATTATCCGGAGCTATGACAATACCCTTGAAATGGTCACGGCCCAGCTCGGGGTCCCGTTTACGCTGATCGAGGCCGGCATGCTCGAATCAGGTGATCTTGGCTCATTCTCCACCATTGTGGTCGATATCCGGGCCTACTCCGTCCGCGAGGATCTTCGGGAGCATAATGAACGCCTGCTCGAATATATTTCAAATGGAGGAAATCTGGTTGTTTTCTATCATAAACCTCAGGATTGGGAAAAGGAATACGCCCCGTATCCGTTCACTCTCTCAAGGGAGAGGGTTTCGGTTGAAGAAGCACCAGTACGCGTTCTTCTACCGGACCATGATCTTATGAACGTGCCTAATTTGATCATCCCTGAGGATTGGGATGGATGGGTTCAGGAACGCGGAGTGTACTTTCCCGACTCTGTTTCAGGAGATTATGAGAGGTTGATATCTTCCCACGATCCGGATGAACCCGCGCTGGATACAGGACTGCTGGCAGCGCGCTATGGAAAAGGGACCTACATTTATTCATCATATGTCTGGTACAGACAGATGAAAGAGCTTCATCGAGGGGCCATAAAATGTTATGCCAACTTCATTTCCTACGGTCATCAAAACAAATAATTTAGTAACCAGGTTCTTTTTTTCCACGCTTGTCCTGCTGAGTCTTTATTCGTGTTCAGGGGATGACCGGACCCCGCTGGTGGTTTATTCGCCTCATGGG
>JAOUDE010000387.1 GCA_029859455.1 Ignavibacteria bacterium
TGGATCAGAATCATTCAACGGACAATCAAGCCTCAGGGTGCATTTCGGGATGGGGGATGCAGTCATGATCGATTCTCTCATGATCGATTGGCCGGGATCAGGGACCGAGATCTATACGGATGTAGAGGTGAACCGGTTCTATCTTGCCAGGGAGGGTGTGGGGCTTGGACCGGTCACCGGTGTCAAGGAAGGGGACTCCTGGGGATCGATTCCACAGGGATTCGAATTGTTCCGGAACTACCCGAATCCGTTCAACCCGGAAACGAGGATCGAGTTTTCTGTTCCGAACGAAGCGTTCGTGCGGCTCTCGGTCTACAATACCCTTGGTCAGGAGGTCGCTACCCTGGTCGATGAGATTCAATCGGCGGGATACCGTTCGGTAATCTGGGGGGGGAGAAACAGCACGGGAGAATCGGTTGCCAGCGGGTTGTATTTCTATCGCCTTGAAGCAGGAAACATTGTTCTGACGGAGAAGATGCTGTTGCTTCGCTAAAACGAACGGTTATCAGTCTGTCCGGTCCATTCAGTCATGTGCCCTGACTGAATGGACCAAACGGACCGTTTGTCTCTTACTTCAACAACACCATCTTTCTCGTCTCACTGAAATCGCCGGCTGAGAAGTGGTAGAAGTAGGTGCCGTCTGCAAGATTGCTTCCGTCGAAACGGACACTGTAGCTTCCCGCGGCCTGCTCCGCGTTCACGAACGTCCGGACGAGCTGACCGAGCATGTCGTAGATCTCGATCCGTACGAATGAGTTCTGCGGGATGCTGTACTCGATGGTGGTTACAGGATTGAAGGGATTCGGAAAGTTCTGCTTCAAGACGAAGTCAGAAGGAACGCCGTCGGACGCGCCTGTAATTCCCGTCGTCAGGGGGAGAGCTTCAACCGCAAGGTACATGACGGCGACGGAGATCACTTCGTGGTTACCGCGTACCGCATTCCCTCCGAGAGGATCGCTGAAGTACGTGATATGGAGATTCTCATCGACAAAATCCGCCATCGACCCGAATGATGCGTCGAAGCCTGCACCGGGGGTCAGATCCCTCGGCGTCGACCATGTCTCGCCGCCGTCCGTGGACGCAGTCCCGTAGATGTGCTGTAAATACACACCCGCCGTGTCCTGTTCGGAAATCTGCTGCTGGTAGATGATGTAAATGTTGTTTTCGGCATCGACCGCGATATCGGGCTGTGTCACGAGATTGCCGAATGCGTTTCCGGGTTTCACGATGCTCGTGTCGGTGACGGTCGGGATGATCTCGACGATCCCGGTCGCCTCGCTCCAGTACATCAACGGTGCATCAATCTGGTAGAAGAGCTCGGGGTCATTGGTGGCGTTGCCCACCGCAAGGAAGGTACACCAGACGACATGCAGATCGCCGTTCCCGTCGTACACGCAGGCGACCGTGCCGTCGGCCTGGAACTGGGTCATCCCGGTCGGCAGTTCGCCGGGTCCTGCCATATCGTAAATGACCTGATCGGTCCATGTTGTCCCGTTATCAGTCGATACCGCAAGCAGAACATCGGTGTCAAATGAGTTGAAAAAACCCTCCGTCGCGTTCACAACGGCGACGTTGGTCCCAAAGGACGCGATATCATACGAATCCCAGGTTGCCTGATACCCGGGGAGGGTGAAGATCGGCTGATCGACGATGTCATAGGTGGCACCGGCATCGGTCGATCTCGTGTACCACGTGGTCGTCGGAGGATTCGCGTCGGCGGCTATGATATGCACATTGAACGGATCCGAGACGGCAAGCCTCGGCCAGAGATCGGTTGCAACACCGGTCGGCGTACAGCTCCAGACGTTGGCACCCCGTGCAGCATCAACGCACACCTGCATCCCGGTATGGGCAACAGATACCTCGGTGCCTCCTGCCATCGGGAACTGATCGATATTACCCCAGCCCTGGCGTGTTCCTTCAATCCACGTGAGCGGTGTCCAGGAGGCTCCTCCATCAGCTGAGTACGAATAGTATGTCCCGCGGTCCGTGGCATCACTGGTCTCAGCGGTCATCCGGCCGATGGAGAGGGAATTATCACCGAAGTTGATGATGTTGTGACATGCCGACCGGTTCGTTGCGTAATCACTCACGGTCTGCCCGATCGAATCGCCGGGACCGATGGCATAGACGCCGGGTGAGACACCGCGAATGAGAGCCGGCCCCTTCTCCGGCGGCAGAGCTTCAGGAGGGCCAACCGGCATGACCTTCGCTCCTGGTCGTGGTTGTACTCCGCCCATCAATTGCGACGAGAAAAGAAGAGCGGAAACGATGGAGAGTGACAGGAATCTCATACATCCTCCGAATGGTGGTGAATAGGGCCGGGAAGTGACCAGATTGGAGTTTCTCTATCCTACTAAGAACGGCTG
>JAOUDE010000080.1 GCA_029859455.1 Ignavibacteria bacterium
TCTTCCACAGATCAAGAAGTCGCCGTCCGATTTCTGCCGTCATCCGCCTATCTCCCTTCGCGTTGTAAAGCCGGGCAAGGATGAGCAATGTTGAGGGAGAGTTCGGATTGATCGAGAGTGACTCTTCGCATTCCAGAAACCCGCGTTCAATCTGTCTCAGGTGATATGAAATATCCGCCAGTTGTCTGAACACGGCGGTCCGGGCAAGAGGAGAGGCGACCAGGAGCGCGGAATCGCATTCCTCACGTGCTGCTTGATACCGCTGTTTTTCAACCAGGATCCGAGCCAGCATCAGATGGTATCCGACCATCTGCGGGGATCCGTTTAACTGCCGCCTCTCAAGCTCATAACCGATCCGTTGTGCCACCTCGTCCGCTTCAGCAAATTTTTTCTGCTTTGAAAGGGCGATGACCAGTCCGTACGCGGCTTCATAGCTCAGCGAGTCTTTAGAGAGTGCCTCAAGGAACGACTCGGTCGCCTTTTTGTAGTTTCCCCTGCGCATTTCAAAATCGCCCACGATGGTCGGAATCGCCGATACCGTCGTCGGGTTCCCCGGCAGGAACGAGAATCCCTGCCGGTAGTACTCCTCCGCTTCTCTCAGTCTTCCGAGCAGGCCGTGAATATACCCTATCTGGTTGAGTGAGTACCAGTAGTCCGGTTTGTACTCGAGTGAACGGTTGTATTGCTCGAGGGCCTCATCGTACCGACCGACCCTGAGGAGCAGGTCTGCAAAACTGGCATGGGGATCCGGGAGGCCGGGGGCAAGGCGAAGGTAGCGCTGCATGTACTCGATCGCGCGGTTCTGATCGCCTGCAGCCGAATATGCATAGCCGAGGCTCATCACCGCTCGTGTGTTCGCGGTATCGATCGCCGCTGATTTCCGGTAGAAGTAAATGGCCGAGTCAAGCTGTGCCATCCGTTCATAGAGATGGCCCTTCAAGAGGTATGGCTCGGATTCGGACGGGAAGAGAACAATCAGGGAATCCGCAATCCCGGCCGCTCGCCGGTACTCGAAATTGATCATCCTGTCCCACAAACGGATATACAGCTGTTCCCTTTCAGTCACCTCCACCGCGTGGCGTTTGGCTGTTGCAATCAGCTGTCCGGCCTTCTCTTCATCACGCAATTCCATATTTAACGCAGCGAGACGACCCCATGCCATGGCAAACGTGGAATCCACGGCGATGGCTGAGTCAAGCTTCGCAAGCGCCTCTTTGTAAAAGAACTGCATCTGAAGCTGCACGCCCTGTTCATAAAAGGCGAGCGCTTCCGGTGAATGCGTGGAAAAGAGCCTCTCGCGGTCGCACGAGAGAGAGGTCAGGGCAAGGAGAAGGAATGTGACAAATCGCCTGTTCATAATATCATAGTACGGAAAACATTGCCGTGAGTGTCAACACCTGACACCTTTCGGCAACAGAATCGGGTTGATGTGGAACCTGCAGTTGGAAGTGTGATCAGTATCTGGAAGGAAATCTCTTGCCTATCCCCCGACCGGCTTTTCTTCCCGAACGAGCGAAGCAATGGTTCGGACCATTGTATCGATATCAGAAAGCTTGTCGAGGATCTGATCTGCAACAGTATTCGACAACTGAGCTTTCGTCGCCTCATCAAGATAGCCTGAAACAACCACTACCTTCGTCTCGTGGTCCGGCTTTCTGGCTTTGAGAAGCTCCAGTACCTGAAAACCATCAAGTCTCGGCATCTTGATGTCAAGAATAACCAGATTCGGCTTGATTTCGCCAATCAGCATCAGGCCTTCATAGCCGTCATCCGTGGTGGTGACATCCACAGACGGCAGCTCACTGATGATCGCACTCTTGAGCATTTGGGCGTAATCTGCCTCGTCATCGATGATCAGGATATTTGTGGTACGGTCATCGACGAAATCGAAAGGGATATCCATCCCGGACTTGTCCAGGAACCGCTTGATATTCGCCGGCCACACGCGATAATGTCCACCATGGGTTGTGTACGCCTTCATTGCGCCGTCATATATCCAGTTGAGCACGGTTTTCTTGCTCACCCGGCAGATTTCGGCAACCTGGCCTACGCTGAGCGGTTTTTTGTATGTCATCCGACGAGAATCCTGATTGGTGGCGATATCTGGTTTTACCCGATTTACCTGACCAATATAGCACAGAAATGGTCATGAAGCAATGGTCAGGCACTAACGGACATTCTCTATATTGCCAATCTCCCTCAGGAGGTCCTTTTTCGTGAATGAACCCTTGCGAATAAGCCCGGACGAGTAGGCACCGAGCTGCATCTGGGTTTCCTGGTCGATTTCCATGGAAGTGAGGATGATGATTGGAATGGTACGGGTAGCAGGAATCTGTCTGAGCTGATAAGCGACATTGAACCCTGAGATTTCAGGCATGATCAGGTCCAGAATTATGAGGTCGGGGTTCTCCCGGGCGGCCAGCTCGACGCCGTCCTTCCCATGGAACGCCTTCAGCACACGGTACCCCTCATTCTCGAGGATCACCTGGATCAGGTCGGTCGCTGTCTTATCATCGTCGATAACCAGCACCGTGGGTCTCGCGGATCCATCCGCGGGATTCAGATGAACTTTGTCCATTGCCTCCAGAAGATCGGCCTTGTTGACTGGTTTTACGAAGTAATCTACGGCGCCGAGGCTGAACCCGAGGCTCTTTTCATCGATGATCGATACGATGATAATGGGGATATGTTTGCACAACGGATGTTTTTTCAATTCCTGCATCACAGCCCAGCCATCCTTGACCGGAAGAAGCAGATCGAGGGTGATCACGCTGGGCAGGAGGCGTTTTGCCTTGTCCACCGCGTCACCGCCATCCTTTGCCAGCTCGACCCTGTAGCCTGCCGACTCGATATAGTTCTTCAGCAGTTCCGCGGCCTGGGGTGAATCTTCTACGACAAGGGCGAGCGGTTTTTCCGCCGACTCCGGACGATTTTCCTGCCGAAGAGCCTCGAGAAGCATCCCCGCCTTCATCACTCCTTCCGCGGCCGCATCAACCATCATTGGGATCTTGAAGGATACCGTTGTCCCCTTGCCCCATTCACTCTCGATCCAGATGTTCCCCCCATGGAGCTTTACAAGTTCCTTTGTAATCGCCAGACCGAGCCCCATCCCATGTTTGTTCCGCTCCTTCCCGCCGGATGCCTGACGGAACGGCTTGAAGAGCTGAGAGAGCTCTTCCGGCTTGATACCGAGGCCCCGGTCCGTCACCGAAAACTGGATATCGTTCCGGATCCGCTCCGATGCGATCAGGATCGTTCCTTTGGGAGAACTGAATTTGATCGCGTTCGAGACAAGGTTGATCAGTATCTGCTTAAACCGTGTCTGGTCAACGACGATCTCATCAAATTCAGAACTGAAGGCGAACTCCAGCGTGATGGCTTTCTCGGCGATCGCCGTGGAAAGGACGCGCTCAACATTCTCCCGGAAATAGCTGACAGGATAGCTTGCAAGATGGAGATCCATCTTCCCCGCTTCAATGCGGGACAGATCCAGAATATCGTTGATAATCTGCTGCAAGTGGCGGCCGCTGGTATTGATGTTCTTCAGGAACTCCAGCTGGGTGGACGAATCAAGACTCTCGACATCCGTGGTGAGCAATTCCGAGAACCCGACAATCGAATTCAGGGGGGAGCGGAGTTCGTGGCTGAACGTAGCGAGAAATTTTTTCAGTGTATCGCTCGCCTCTTTCGTCTTCTGGGTCTGCGTCTCAAGCTCTATGTTCTTCATTCTGAGTTCATCGAGAAGGCGGCGGCGGCTGATCCCGCTGGCAAGTTCATTTGCCGCCACGGCAAGGAGTTCCAGCTCTCCTTCGACATATTCTTTCTTCTTTATCGACAGCACCTCGAGAACTCCCTGGAGCTCTCCCTGAATAATGAGAGGCAGGGCGACAAGTGTATTCAGGCCTGCCTCGCTCATTTCGGTTTTGAATGCATGGGCGGCGGTTGCCTGGGTAATGTCGTCCGACAGCACGGTCTCTCTCGTGTAGGCCGCCTGCGAAGCTTTGAAGGGCGCGTCTTTGGTGACAGTCTGGTGGACAACATTTTGCGGAAACTCGATATCAAACAGCGCGGGGGCGACAAGGCGGATTTCGTTGGCCCTCGGATCATAAAGGAAAAGCGAAATGTATTTTGTCGGAATCTCAAACAAAAGTGCAATTTTCTCTGCCGCCCGCATGCAGAGTTCATCCAGGTGGCGGGAGGAATTGATCGCCCGTGAGATTTCTACAAGAATATCGGTTTGCCGCTGTTCCTTCTTGTGATCCGTGATATTCTGGAAGAAGACGGCGATTCCTTCCTCCGTCGGATAAATTCGAACATCGTACCAGGCGTCAAAACGGTCATCCTTGTATGAAGTCTCGAGACTTTGGAATGTCCTCGTTTCCATCGCGATCCGGTACTTTTCCCCGAGGGGAGCACCGGCAGCATTCGGGAACACTTCAAAGACGCTCCGTCCTGTGACCTCCTGAGCTGTGAGGCCTGTTCCGGTTTCCGCTGCATGGTTCCAATAGATGACCCTGTATTGGCGGTCCAGGGCAAAGAATCCCCCACTGATCCCCTCCAGGATACTCCTGTAGGTACGTTCGTCAGCCATGATCCTCTGGTGGTTGTGAAATGGCCCGGATTGATTTTTTCGTAATTACTTATTTTTCAACACAAAAGCAAGATGTGCTGAGCCAAATCTTTAGTTGGGTGCTTTAACTTATTGGTTTACAATTCAGGCGGGACGAGCGGGGAGCAGAAAATGTGAGTCCTCTTCAGGCAGGCTACTATGGAAGGTCCTTTCCTGCGATCAGACGATATGCCTCGATGTACTTCGAACTGGTGGTTTCAATGATTTCCCGGGGAAGACGGGGCCCGGGAGCAGTCTTGTTCCAGTCAAGTGAAAGCAGATAATCACGGACAAACTGCTTGTCAAAGCTCGGCTGCTGACCGCCCGGTTTGTACATGTTCTTTGGCCAGAACCTCGAAGAATCAGGCGTCAAGGCCTCGTCAATCCAGACGAGACGCCCTTCCTCATCCTCACCGAATTCGAACTTCGTGTCAGCAATAATGATTCCACGTGTCTCGGCAAACGCTGCTCCCTGCTGGTACAGGGAAAGGGAAACGGTCCGGAGTTTTTCAGCCCGTTCACTCCCGATCAATTTGACCACTTCCTCAAAGGAAATGTTTTCGTCGTGAAGCCCCTGTTCCGCCTTGGTGGACGGAGTGAAGAGAGGTGCCGGCAGACGCTCGGACTCCCTCAAACCGGGTGGCAAGTCGATGCCGCAAATCGCCCCTGTTTTCTGATAGTCCTTCCAGCCGGATCCCGATACGTACCCCCGAACAACACACTCGACGGGTAGCGGCCTTGTCTTCTTTACGAGCATGCTCCTTCCGGCGAACACCTCCGGCATTGACCGGAACGGGGCCGGAAACTCCTTCACGTCGGTACTAAGAATGTGGTTCGGCACAACCTCTGAAAGCTGCGTGAACCAGAATGAAGAGATCTGAGTCAGCACGCGCCCTTTGTTCGGAATACCGTCAGGGAGCACAACATCGAATGCCGAAATCCTGTCGGTCGCTACAATCAGCAGCGCATTGCCGAGATCATAGATGTCGCGGACCTTCCCCTTCCGCTGTGGGGTGACTTTCCCGCTGCCGGTATCAGTTATTACAGTGGTTTCCATGATTCTGTCAGAGTCAAGTGTGAGGAATGAGGAGCCGTTATAGCGAAGGGATTACGGCTAATCGCGGTCCAGTCGTGAACCCATGATTTCTTCGATTGTACCGCGGACAAACCTGCGATCCGGCGGGAGTGCACTGGTCACCTTGCCAATCCGTGCCACTTTCAGTCCGTGCCAATCGGATTCGACATGGGCAGAAACGAACTCTTCGACCGCTTTTTCAACCTGAGCCGATGTGGTTTTGCCTTTCTTCGTCTCAACGAACATTTCTACCACGACCTGGTCGGATGAAACCTTCTTTGGAACAATCAGATATTCCATCTGGCTGGTCTTTTTCCATCCGTAGGTTCTGCTGGAAAGACTGAAGGTGGAGGGAATATTCCGGAAACCCTGCTCATCATCGGTCGGCACAAAGGTTACTCGAACGCGATCGACTTTGTGGGGCTCGCGAGATGCTGCCATGAGGTTTCTCCTTTGGTGATTAAGTGGAAAAGAGCGCCGGTGGTCTCTGTCATCCCTCCACGTAACAAACAGTCGGGCCAATATATGCAGGATCGTCCTTTGTTGCAACCTGAACACGGAGTCCCGGCAGACGATATCGGTTTGATTTGAGAGAAGCTGTGATCTCGCGCAAGAATGCGCTCCGGTCACCCAAGAATAGTATTGTTTGCCTGTGATTCAGTTCACGCCCCGTCGGAACAGGAACTGATCACCGATCGGTCAATTGAATCGTGGCATGGGAGTGTACCGCCCGGGCAAGGAGCTGAAGATATTCCTTCCGCGGAATTTCGATTGCCCCGAACCGTTTGAGGTGGTCAGTCAGAAACTGAGTATCATGTAAAAGGAACGCGCCTGATTTCAGGGCCTGGGTGAGCGCAACCAGGGCGACTTTTGATGCATTCGAGGTCCTCGAAAACATCGACTCGCCAAAAAAAGCACCTCCCAATGCGACACCGTACAGCCCACCCACCAGAGACCCCCCGCGCCATGCCTCGATACTATGGGCATGGCCCCGTTCATTCAGGACTGTGTACGCAGTGACTATCTCTTCGGTAATCCAGGTTTCCTCCCTCCTTCCACACTCCCTCACCACCTCTTCAAATCGTCTGTTCATATGAATTTCAAAGGGCGCCGATTTAAGATGTGCCCGAAGAGATCGTGGAATAATGACGCCCTCGATCGGCAGGATCGCGCGGGGGTCAGGAGAATACCAGGAAATCGCTCCTGTAGCAGGATCCGCCATCGGAAAGAAGCCGGACATATACGCTTCAATCAGAAACTCGGGATCGAGAGTGGACCGTGATCCGCGGTTAGTCATCTTCAGCCTCCCGTACCATCACAACCACCTTCCCCATCGTTCTTCCTGCCTGAAGCTCGGTGTGCGCTGTGACGATCTGGTCGAATCGGAACCGGTTGCCAATGACCGGACGAAACACCTGCTGTTTGAGAAGATCAACAATCCTTGACCCGGTATCCGCGAGGTACTGTTCCTTCCCTGTGAGAGTACCGATGTTGAATCCGAATATCGCTTTGTTGGATGAGATCAGGATACCGGGCAGAACAACACCCATCTGCGCGTAGACACGCAGTGCCCTCAGTCTGTTCAATCGCCCCCGGCCTGAAACCGAGGAAAGGCCGAACAGGACGTAGCGGCCCATCACTGATAACAAAGACCATCCTTTCCTGAACACCGGCCCGCCAACCGAGTCGAACACGAGATCAAGTCCCGATGAACCAATCATCCGTCGGACAACCTTGCTAAAATCTTCTCTCCGGTAGTTGATCACGAAGTCAGCCCCCTGTTCTTCCGCCAGCCGCCTTTTCTCTTCGGTACCAACTGTGGCAAGGACTGTCGCGCCAAGGTGTTTGGCAAGTTGAATCGATGCTGTCCCCACGCCTCCCGCGCCGGCATGGATGAGGACCCTCTCCCCGCTCTGAAGATTACCAAGCGTGCGAAGTCCGTGAAATGCCGTCATCGATGCAACCGGAAACGCGGCAGCGGTATCGAGTGAAACAGAAGGCGGCACAGCGCCAACCATTCTTTCATCCACCGATACATACTCCGCATGGCTTCCCACGCGGGAGTACCCCATCACCCTCTCCCCTTCCGCAAATCTGGTCGCACCGGCTCCCCTGGCAGCAACCGTCCCGGAAAACTCGATCCCGGGAATAAACGGCGGCTTCGGAATCCCGGGATACACTCCCCAGCGACCGATGATATCTGCAAAGTTCAGCCCAATCGCATGAACTCTCACCAGAACCTGCCGATCACCAGGTTCAGGGACCGCCACGCTCTTAATCTTTAGCACGTCTGGTCCACCATACTTCTCAGCAACCGCAGCCAGCATCTCACCAGCTCGCGCATTCAGCAAAGTCCTCATAGGTACAATACATAAGGAGATTTTGCTGTCCCGGCAACCCGTTTCAGGAAATACGACGACAGTCCCCCGTTTTCGTGACAGCGATCACAAATTCACGCTCCCTCCTTTTCTACGTTCCGCAGGAGATCCATTCATCCGTCAATTATTTCATGACCAAATTCAGTATCTTTCAGCAGGATTTGATCTGAGGTTTTGACCCGGTCAACCATCAAAGGACAAGTTCATGAAGAACGTGGCGGTCATCTTTTCTCTCGTGGTGCTCATGACGAGCATCGGACTCACCCAGGAATTCATACTGACAGCGAGCGACGGACAAACGCTGGATTCCTTCGGCGGCGCGGTCGATATCGAAGGAGATTACGCTTACATCGGGGCCCGGCTGGATGATGATGCCGGAATCGATGCCGGTGCTGTTTATATCTTCAGGAATGATACAGCTGACTGGCTCGAACATCAGAAACTCACGCCGGCCGACAGCCAGGTGGATGGCCGGTTTGGAAGATCGGTCGCCGTCAACGGTGATTACCTGGTTGCCGGCGCACACCGGGCTGACAACACTGCGGGGGCCGCATATGTGTTTCTCAAGACCGGCGACATATGGACTCAACAGGCCAAGCTTGTCAGTGCTGATCCTGACTCCGGTGACTTCTTCGGTCTCTCAGTCGGCATCTCCGGCGATTTCATCATCGTCGGCGCGTTTGGCGATGATGAAGCGGGTGACAGCACAGGGGCCGCATATATCTTCCAACGGACCGGTACAACCTGGAGCCAGACGGCCAAACTGACCGCCTCCGACGCGTCAGTGGACGACCGTTTCGGCTGGGCAGTGACGATCGACGGGGATTTTGCCGCTGTCGGCTCCCATGGCGACGATCCGCAAGGCTCGGCGTCGGGTTCGGTCTATCTGTTCCATTACGACGGCGCCTCCTGGACAGAAATGACCAAGTTGACAGCCAGCGATGGGTCACCGTCGGACGATTTCGGATTCTCTCTCGATCTCAACGGGAACACGCTGATCGTGGGAGCACTGAACGCCGAAACCAACTGCTCAGGGGCGGCGTACATCTTCTCCAATGATGCAATGGTCTGGACTGAATCTGCCAAGTTGATTCCAAGCGATGCCGACTCGAACGATAAATTCGGGACATCAGTTGCCGTTGAAGGCGGTATCGCCGTGGTTGGAGCGGGCAAGAAGGATGACTCAACCGGTGCATCGTATATCTTCCAACAGGTCGGAGGATCCTGGTCCCAGGAGAGTAAACTGGTGGGAACCGGTGTGATGGTCGGCGATGAATTCGGCAGAGACGTTGCAATATCAGGGCTCACGGTCCTGATCGGCGCCCTCAACGCCGATGGGCTCGCGGTCAATACCGGATCTGCTTTCCTTTATGAAAACGTTACGGTGAGCGTAGCCTACGAACCGGCAACAATCCCCGCATCGATGCGGCTGGATCAGAATTACCCGAATCCTTTCAACCCGGCAACCATGATTACCTTTCTTCTTTCGGAAGGGGGGAATGTGGAATTGACGGTGTACAACATTCTTGGACAGGAGATCAGATCGCTCGTGCAGGGATATCTGGAGGCGGGAACTCACACAACTCAATGGGACGGACTGTCCGGGACAGGTGAGGAGATGGCGGCGGGAATCTATCTCTACCGGCTTAAAACCGGAACGGAAGTTCAGACCCGGAAGAT
>JAOUDE010000081.1 GCA_029859455.1 Ignavibacteria bacterium
TGAGCCCTCCACCGTCAATAAGCAGAGGCCCTCCGTTTTGTATGACGTGTGTGTTCGAACCATCGTCGCGGATTGTCCATCCTTCTATGTCCACGGGGTCGTTTCCCGTGTTGAACAGCTCAAACCATTCTCCGTCACCATCACCCACAGATTCGGGGTTTTGCATGATTTCGTTGATGACGACCTGAGAAGCGGCAGTTGGGATTATTGTTAAACAGGCGGTGGCGAACAGCGCGGCTTTCCGGAGTAGCATGGCTGCCTCCTAGATAAGTTGGGAAGGAAGCGGTGGCAGGAACCGGACGGGGTAATTAGATGGCAGGGAAAGCGGGGGGTGGCTGTCACATCGACAGCGGATACCAATATACGTCCCAGGGGGAGGTCAAGTCAAGCAAAAAAAATCAGGGATGATCAGTACCGCGGAAGTTGAGCCCCGATCGGCGAAGCGGAAGAGCGTTCTACTGGCACACTACTGACAGCAGCAGCAAACGTCTTCAGGTTTTCTTGGGCGGCTTTGAAGGATCCTTGAGTCCAATCGCTTTTCCGCTCACCTTGAGGCTTTCCATGAACAGGTTCTTGAGTGTTTTGTGTTCTTTGTAGAGCGTGATCGCATACTCCCGGAGGATGACAAGCTCTTCATCAGGGGACAACGCGCCATCAGGGACTCCGCCATCTTCCGATGGAGAATAACCGTTCAGCTCACTGAGTCGCGCCTGGACCAATGCCCGAAAGAGGGGGTCGGTCGAATAAAGTTTCTTGAAATAGTCTGCCATTTTCTCTCCTATGGATCGTTCTGGTCATGCAAAATTGACCAGTCGCAAGTCAAAAATACCCTTTTGAATTCCTCTCCTCACTCCCATTTTCCACTTTCTTGAGAATCTTCCATATTGTTCGTTCCGAAATGCTGATATTATAGTTCTTCTCCATGTATGCTCTGAGGCGACGCTGTCCGAATCCTGTTCGATCCCGAGCCTGTTTCAGGAGGAAAATCACGGATTCAGGGGTCGATTTTGGAAAAGAGTGGGGGCGGCGCGACCGGTCCTCGAGACTGCTTTCTTCTCCACCCGCTTCATTGTATCGTTTCAGCCACTTATAGAATGTTTTTTTGCTGATTTCGAATTTCTCGCATACCAGACGCACGTTCCCCGTTTGACGGTATGTACGGATCCAGGCAAGTCTGGCCTCTTTGGGGCCGGTCTCGCCGGCAGGTTCCCGCTCTTGCTGATCTGTTCTGCTGTCTTCTGGCTCTTTCATTGCCTTTCGTCGTTGTCATGAAACAACATTGGTTACTAACAGAACCTGTGCCAGATTCCTGCTCAGGACGCTCTCCTGTCCAATCGAACAAGCGAGCGCCTTTTTTGGCTAATTGCATTTCAGCTTCATTTTCAATAACTTTTTTGCCTATTATCTCCCGAGGCCCGACCACAATCGTCCTCAAGGAGAGGTGGCCGAGTGGTTGAAGGCGCTGGTCTCGAAAACCAGTATACCTTAAGTGGTATCGTGGGTTCGAATCCCACCCTCTCCGCCAGATCAGAATCAAACTTCTTTTTTCAGAACTAAGGAAATTCCGACCGAATGCTCATTGTAATGAAACCTAATGCGACTGAGGCTGAGATTGCAGAGATCAGGAAGCGCTTATGGGGTATGGGACGTACAACCCGTGAGTTTCCGGTCGACAGCAGGGTGACGATCAGTATCCTTGGTGACTCCTCGGGCGTCGATCCGGATCTGTTCAGCACGATGGCGGGGGTTGATGAGACGATTCCGATCTACAAGCCGTTTCGTCTCGCCGGAAGAGATTTTCGGGCGGGGAACACTGTTGTCGATGTCGCGGGTGAGCTGATCGGCGGGAACAGCCTGGCGATCATTGCCGGACCCTGCTCAGTGGAGAACAGAGATCAGCTCCTGAGAACAGCAGAGGCGGTGAAACGGAGAGGAGCAAGGTTCCTTCGGGGAGGTGCGTACAAGCCCCGAACCTCACCGTATGCCTTTCAGGGTCTGAGGGAAGAAGGCCTCGCCTTGCTGGGGGAGGCAAAAGCAGCGACCGGCCTCAGGATCGTCACCGAAGTGAAAGATGTCGCGACACTCGATGCCGTGGCGGAGGTGGCGGATATGATTCAGGTGGGTGCACGGAACATGAGCAATTTTTCGTTGCTGGAGGCGGTTGGAGAGCGTTCAAAACCTGTCCTGCTGAAAAGGGGAATCTCAGCGACGATCGAAGAACTTCTGATGTCAGCGGAATATATTCTCGCGCGCGGCAATCAGAATGTTGTCTTGTGTGAACGCGGCATCCGGACGTTTGAACCATACACCCGGAACACGCTCGATTTGAACGCCATCCCCGTGATCAAGAAGCTCTCTCATCTCCCGGTGCTCGTCGATCCGAGCCATGGGATCGGAATGTGGGACGGTGTGACGTCGATGGCTCTGGCGGGTATCGCTGCAGGCGCTGATGGTCTGATCATCGAAGTACACCACGATCCATCGGTGGCGCTGTCGGATGGTCAGCAGTCACTCAAGCCTGAGCGGTTTGCTGAACTGATGGAGAAGGTGCGTCGAATCGCTCCGATTGTCGATCGCACAATAGCGGGAGAGCACCGCCCGCACACGCATCGACCAGTCCCGGCCGACTGATCCCGCCTAGATCGGCTTGATTCTCTCGAACGACTGCCTGCAACTTCTGCAATAGAAGATCTGCCGGCACAGCGCCGACCCGAACGAACTCTCCAGCGTGGTCTGATCTGATTTGCAGGAAGGACAATGGACAGCGAGTTCCAGCGCTGAGGCGATGTCAGACGCATCGTCAGGCGGTGGAGCGATTCCGAACATGCGAAGTTTTTCCCTGGCATCCTCATCGAGCATATCGGTTGACCAGGGAGGCGTGAAACTTGTCTCGATCGCAATCTCTCTGTAACCGAGAGCAGCCACACACGTTCGAATTTCCTGCATGATCTGAGCTGTCGCGGGACATCCCACATAGGTTGGTGAAAAAACGACCGTCACCTTCCCATTGACCCTGACACTCCGGATCACTTTCATTTCTGTCAACGTCAGCGCCGGAATCTCAGGATCAGTGATCTTTCCGAGTTCATTCCAGATTCTGGCTTCTTCTTCAGACATTCGATCCTCCTACCAGGTTCCTCCAGGTACGCTCCGGTAGACTGATTGCAGGTTGTCTACGAGTTCCTTCAGGTGTTCGTTGTGATCACGGATTCTGCCGCCGTAGTCAGGTATGCAGGAGTCCCTGACGCCGCCAGGGTCGGCAGGAACGGAAAGCCCCACCGAGTGAAGGACAGGAATAATCCTGCGGAGCCATTCGGCCTGCAGGGATCGATTCCCTGCGAACACTCCTCCCGATACAAGCTCCGCCTCACCCTCGAGAGGTTCGAAGATTCCCAGCGACTGTGGAAATGCCATGTGAGTTGCCTGCTGCATTCGTTTACGGCTTTCCGGTGTGGCATCTCCGAGGCGATGCACCAGACCCTGACTGTGCATCAGGTGGTACGTTTCTTCTCTGATGATCTTTCCAGCTGCCTCCTTCAGGCCCGGATGAGAGCTCTCCAGGAACGATTCCAGCCGGACAGTTTCAGCCTGATCGAAAAGGAACTGGCGCATGATTGTATAAGCGAAATCACCCTTCGGGTAGCTGACGAAACGGCAACAGGTAAAGCTGTCCCATTCCCGCTCAAAGGCTTCCTGGTCAGGGGTTCTTCCCGTATCGGTTTCAACCAGTGAATACCAGACCAGAGCATGGCCCATCTCGTCCTGAGCGATGTTTGAGAAAGCAATATCTTCTTCGAGGATGGGAGCATGTCCAGTCCACTCGGAATCCCTGTGGCCGAGGATCAGTTCGTCATCAGCGAGTGAGAGAAGAAGGGTCTGGAGTGGCGTGTTCGGTTTCATCGGAATTCTTCAGCTGGCATGAGGATCAAGTTTGTCCGGTGCGCCGAATGTCTTCGGGTCGCGGTAACTTTTGTCTGTGGTCTGGGCGAAAAACGTCTCATCCTGATAATCGGTTGCGGTGATCAGCCGTGTCGCAACCACCCAGATGCTTGCACAACGGAGGCGACGGGCGAACTGGTCGCGTGCAAGGTGAAGTGCCATTTCCGGGTCCGGCGCATGCACCGATCCGACATGGATATGAGCGTCACCCCGCTTCGACTGGTGAAAGACTTCGTATGTTTCCCACTGTGTATCGGTCATGACACGGGGATCGATTTTTGCCGGTTGCCGTTCCGGGATGGAGTCGCCATCGCTTCCCGGACCCAGCGGCCTTCTTCGTGGGCCTTGCGCCGCTGCTCGAGACGTTCCGCGTTGCAGGGGCCGTCCCCGTTGATGACTCTCCTGAGCTCTTCCCAGTCCGGTTGGGTGTATCTATGGTGTCCGGTTGTCTCGTCAAAAACACAATCTTTGTCGGGGACATCCATTCCGAGCGCACGGATCTGAGGTACAATAAGATCAATGAACTCCTGCCTGACCTGCTCATTACTCTTCGTCTTGATGCGCCACTTCAGCGCCTGCTCGGAATGTGTGGACATCGTGTCCGGAGGGCCAGACATCATCAATGTCGGATACCACCAGCGGTTCACTGCATCCTGTGCCATCCGGGCCTGCTCGGGGGTTCCTTTTGCCAGCGCGACGACGATATCGTAGCCCTGCTTGATATGGAATGCTTCTTCGTAACATATCCGCTTCATGGCGCGGGCATAGGGGCCGTAGGAGCTCTGTGCCAGCATCGTTTGATTCACAACAGCGGCCGTGTCAACCAGCCAGCCGATCACTCCGACATCAGCCCAGGTCGGCGTCGGGTAGTTGAACACATTCGCATACTTCGCCTTTCCGCTGAGCAGTTCCTCCATCATCTCTTCCCGGGGCTTGCCGAGTGTTTCCGCCGCCCGGTATAACAGTTGACCATGTCCGGCCTCGTCCTGGACTTTTGCAACCAGCGTGAGCTTTCTCCGGAACCCCGGTGCAAACGGAATCCATTTGCCTTCCGGAAGCTGTCCCACAATTTCGCTGTGGGCATGCTGGCTGATCATCCTGATCAGGTTCTTTCTGTATGCTTCCGGCATCCAGTCTCCCGGTTCGACTTTTTCACCTCTGCCAACTCGGGCTTCAAACTCGGCCAGTTTCTGTTCTTCCGTTTTCGCTTCCTGCAGCATAAACGCATTCCTTGTTGATCACTGATTCAATGGGGATTGGGGAGAACGGTACGTGGATGGAACAGATGTAATATACAAATCCCCCGTCTTCTTCTCAATGATTCAGAATCCCCGGGAATCATCGGAAATCAGAGCAGATCGGCGAGAATCTCTGCAACGCGCTCTGCACATCCCCAGCTCAGGGCGACTCCCGCTCCGCCATGACCGTAATTGTGAACGAGCGGCCTGTCGAGTTCGCTCGCAGCCTCGAGTCTTACACCTCCGGTCCTTCCGGGACGATAACCGGCAAAAGACCTCCTCCTGAACTGCCGGAGATCAACACCGGTGAGGTCGGTCAGCAATGTGGCATTCAGTCCGAGAATTGGCTCGGGGATACCGTCCGTCATCTCGACAGGGAAGGGCGGGAATTCCGGGGTTCCGTCGGGCCTGTAGGTACCCACCTCACGACTGCCTCCGAGCAGCCAGCCGTCAGTCCTTGGAAAGAAGTAGACATCGTAACGGTAGGCCTCAGGAGGCGGAGTATAATTGTAGGAGAGGATCGGCTTCCCGCGCCGAGGTGGAAACGGCGTTCCCTCAAGGAGGACCAGTATCCCTCTGACCGGGTATACAGAATTGTCCATAAAGAGCCGGCGGGCCCAGAGTCCGGTGCAGTTGACGATCCCGTCACAACGAATTCGGTCCATCGATTCGGGATCGAGCGCTGTCTGTCGGATCTCTCCGCCACATGATCGGTACCGGTGCATGAGGTAAGGGATATAGGCGGCCATCTCAGCGAACAGAATCGAGGCGCTCCAGCCGCTGATCTCGTTTTGGAGATAACGGAACGGAGGCGTTGTCTGATTCGGATCAATCCTCCGAAAGTCCCTCAACACCACGCGGACCTGCGGGTCAGGAAAATCGGGACCGGCCCCGAATTCATAGTGCGTTTGCCAGCGAATGCCGGTTCCGGGCAGGCGCGACAGGGAGTCGAAGACTTCCTGCGACTGGCCGAACACCCCGGTGAGGTCCGGCATCTCAACACTGTGAGGAATGATACAGGCGGCAGGGAAGAGGGTGGCAAAGGCAGGATCCGGAATCCCGGGGCCGGGAGGTTGCACCATTTCTCTGGAATAGATGATGGTGTGATACCCCTGCTCCTGAAGGTGAAGCGCTGTGGTCAGACCGGAGATTCCCCCGCCGATAACTGCAATCGATTCTCCTGATGTCTCCGCTGGGGGCATGGTGTGGTTCCTCCGAAGATATGCTATCACTGATTCAGCTGCAACGCCGTGGAAACTCACCGGGGGTTTTTGTACATTTTCTCCTCGCTCCGCTGTTTCACTATCGAATCGATCCGAACATTTTGACTGCGCCAAGAGTACGATTTGCTCCGAGTCCAACCGGGTTCCTCCATGTGGGAGGACTGCGAACAGCCTTGTATAATTTCCTCTTTGCGAGAAACATGAAGGGGACATTTGTTCTGAGGATCGAAGATACGGACAGAACCCGCCTTGTCGAAGGGGCAGTTGAGAATCTGACGGAGACACTCCGATGGGCCGGACTCGATTTTGACGAAGGACCGGGTGTCGGAGGCCCTTATGGCCCGTACATACAGTCGGAGCGGACCGATCTGTACCGCCGGTATGCAGAAGAACTTATCCGGACAGGGAAGGCGTACTACGCGTTCGATACGCCGGAAGAACTCGATGCGATGCGTCTCGAGCAGCAGAGAATGCGTATCCCCCCGAAATATGACCGGAGGGCGCTCAAACTGACTCCGGCCGAGGTCGAAGCAAAACTGGCGGAGGGAGTTCCCGCTGTGGTCCGAATGAAGGTTCCGGAGTCGACGACTGTGCGGTTCGAGGATCGGATCAGAGGGACTGTGGAGTTTTCCAGTGACCGCCTTGATGACCAGGTTCTGCTCAAGTCGGACAAATTCCCGACATACCATCTTGCAAACGTCGTCGATGATCACCTGATGGGGATCACGCACGTCATCCGCGGGGAGGAATGGGTCTCCAGCACGCCGAAGCATGTTCTGCTCTATCAGTTCTTCGGATGGGAGCTCCCGGAGTTTGCCCACCTGCCTCTGCTCCTGAATCCTGATAAATCGAAATTGAGCAAGCGACAGGGCGATGTGGCTGTGGAGGATTATCGCGCAAAGGGAATCCTGCGGGAAGCGCTGATTAACTTTGTTGCGCTCCTCGGATGGAACCCGGGAGATGAGAGAGAACTGTTCAGCCTGGAAGAGTTGACGCGTGAATTCTCACTGGACCGGGTCGGCAAATCGGGGGCTGTCTTCAATGTCGAAAAGCTCGCCTGGATGAACACCCAGCATACACGCCGCAAACCGGATGAGGAGATTCTCTCTCTCGCCGCGCCGTCAATGCTCGAGGCGGGACTCGAAGAGGTCGCCCCCGGCTATGCCCTGAACGTAATCACTCTTGTGAAAGAACGGATGTCGGTTCCATCAGATCTGGCAACTGCGTTCAAATATTTTTTTACTGATCCGGAACAGTTTTCGGAACAATCCAGGAAGAAGAACTGGAGGCCCGAAACCTCCGGCAACATCGAAGCGGTTGCAGAAGCCTTGAGGGATGTCGATCCGTTCGATGAAGGGGCAATTGAGCGTGTGGTCCGCGAGACAGCGGAACGACTGGATGTTGGTGCGGGGAAACTGATTCATCCCCTTCGCCTCTGCCTGTCCGGCGAGTCCGTCGGCCCGGGCCTTTTCGAGATGATGAAGGTTCTCGGAAAGGAGACCTGCCTCCGCAGAATCAACCGGGGGGTCCGGATCCTTTCGGAGGAGTCTCTGGCCTCGAATGGTTGAACCCGGGACGATTCGAATCAGAAACGCGGTCTTCTATGCCTATCACGGCGTGAGAGAAGACGAGCAATCTCTCGGAGGAAAATTCGAGATCGACGTTGACATGGATCTGGACATGACGGCGGCGGGTGAGACCGATTCCTTGAAACGGACGGTGGATTACGAAGCGGTTTACGAACGTATCCAGAGAATTGCAACCTCCAAACGTTACTATCTCATCGAGGCATTGGCGGATAACATTGCGAAAGCCCTTATGCGGGAGTTTCACCTGGTGGACAGGCTGGCGGTCAGAATCCGCAAGCCGCATCCTCCCGTCAAAGGAGTCATTGATCATATCGAGGTCGAAATCGTCAAGAGTCGATGAACCTCCGGGACGTATTCCTGGGCCTGGGATCGAATCTGGGTGAACGGCAGGTGGCCCTCCAGAACGCGGCGAAAGCGATTGGCAGGATACCGGATGTGAAGATCGTCTGGGGTTCCCCGGTATATGAAACGGAACCATACGGGAACTCCGATCAGCCGGCGTTTCTCAACGCTGCGCTTCAAGTCGAAACAATACTGGATCCAGCCGGGTTGTTTCAGGAATTGCAGCAGATCGAAAAGGAAGTGGGAAGGAAAGAAGGTGAGCGCTGGGGGCCGAGAGAAATTGATATCGATATTCTTGTGTACGACGGACTCGTGTTCGATGAGGCCAATCTCCGCGTCCCGCACCCGGATATCGAGCGCAGGAAATTTGTCCTTGTCCCCCTCAATGACATCGCCCCGGACCTTGTCCACCCGGTTTCGGGACTCACTGTTTCCGAGATGCTCAGGGAATGTCGCTCCGGTGGCAGTGTTGTTCGGTCCATTCATTCACTAAAGGTATGATCGTTGATGCGGGAATCAGTTGAAGAACTGATCCAGAGTTCCGAACTCCGGTTTGTTGCCGTCGAGGGCGTGATCGGTGCAGGGAAGACGTCACTGTGTCGGATGCTTGCCGACACGTTCGGTGCACGTCTTGTCCTCGAGAAATACGAGGATAATCCGTTCCTGCAGAATTTTTACGATGATCCGGACCGGTATGCATTTCAAACGCAGATATTCTTTCTGCTTGGCCGGTATAAGCAGATGAGAGACCTTCATCAGCCGGATCTGTTTCAACGCTGTATTGTCTCGGATTACATTTTCGAGAAGGATAAGATTTTCGCGTATCTGAATCTCCAGGATGACGAACTCCGGCTCTATGAACTGTTGATCAACAGTATGGAACATGCGATCCCGACACCGGATCTGGTCGTGTATCTGCAGTCGAACGTCGAGCGGCTGATGGAAACGATTCGAAGGAGAGGGAGGGATCTTGAAGCGAAGATCACCCAGGAGTATGTCCGGGACCTGAACGAAGCGTACAACTATTTCTTCTTCCGGTATAAATCGACGCCGCTCCTGATCGTGAATGCTTCCGAAACCGATTTCGTGAATAATGCCGGCCACTATGAGGATCTCCTCAGAGAGATCCTGAGACGGAACAGAGCAGCAGTTGAGTATTACAATCCGAGCACCGGCTGATGATACGGACCATTCTCATTCTTCTTATCGGTTATCTCCTCTGGATCTTCTTCCGCATTTTCCGCCGTATCTGGAGCCCCGGAAACCGCACGAACAATACGGTCCGCGGAGGAAGTCCCGGCGGGGAGGGAAAGAGAAAGAAGTTTCCGGACATCCGCGATGCCGATTTTGAGGAAATCGACCCTGAAAAGAATGGTGGCTGACTCTGCG
>JAOUDE010000390.1 GCA_029859455.1 Ignavibacteria bacterium
ATCGCTCTCATCGCCGCCGTTCTGGGGGTGTTCCTCCTCGTCTGGGCAGAGCTTGCAGTGGGGATTTTCGGAACGCCATTCGCCGGATCGTAACAATGCAGTATCGGACGTTCGAACCGTCGAAGGACCTGGCGGCACTGGTCAAATGCTACTGGACGCTGGAGAGTCCGAAGGAGGACAATCCCCCGCGGCAGAGGATTGTTCCTGACGGGTGCATGGAGATGATCTTTCATTACGGCGACCTGTACAGGCAGTACACAAACGAAACGAACAGCATCATCCAGCCACGGTGTTTTGTCATCGGACAACTGACGCGGCCGCTCGAGATCCAGCCAACCGGCGCTACGGGGATATTTTCTGTCCGGTTTCATCCGGAGGGTTTTACGCCGTTTGCAACACGACCGGTGAAGGAACTGGAGAACAGGGCTGTTGCCCTGGAGCAACTGTTCGGAAAGGAAGGGGCCGATCTTGGGCACAACACTGTCAACGCATCGACCACCCCCGGGAGAATCGACATCGTCGAACGATTCCTGACAACCCGGCTGACGGATACCAGGACAATCGACCGCGTTGTACAATCGACCGTTGAAACGATCCTAACGGCGAACGGACGGATCTCGGTCGACGAGCTTTCCGAGCAGGTCAGAGTGAACCGGAGACAGCTGGAGCGGAGATTCTCCTCCGCAATCGGCCTGAGCCCGAAACAGCTTTCAAAAACAATACGTCTTCAGGCCGCACTCAGGCTCCTGGCGAACGGGAAGTTTTCGAGCCTGACGACGCTGGCCCATGAAGGGGAGTACTACGATCAGGCCCATTTCATCAAGGACTTCCGGGAATTCACCGGTCTGACACCGAAAGAATTCTACAGCGAACATCTCACCATGTCTTCCCTCTTTTACGGCACCGACTAGATCCTGTCGCATTTTTACAATTTTCCATCCTGGACTTATCCCAACTTTGCAACGCGAGATTGTGAAATGTTCATTGAAGGGAACAGAATGGCAATTCAGTCAACACATTGGATCACGAAAGCACTCGCCACGCTTGTGGCATCCATCCTGTTTTCTCTGACCGGTGCTTCGGCGGATCATCCACAATCCGGTTCTGCAATCGAGAACATCCAATGGCTTCTTGGCACCTGGGAAACCAGGAGCTCCCGTGGGTCCACCTATGAGAAGTGGGTATTGAAGAATCCCTCTGAGTTGTCCGGGAAGAGCTTTGCGGTTTCGGGATCCGATACAATTGTATTTGAAACGGTAAGCATTAAAGAGGAGAATGGAAGGATCCTTTATGTCCCCAGCGTATCTGACCAGAATAATGGAAAACCGGTCGTCTTTCAATCTTCCTTCGTTTCACCTTCGAAATTTATTGTTGAAAACCCTGAGCATGACTTTCCTCAAATGATTTCATATACCAGGACCGGTCAGGACGAGCTGGTAGCGGAGATTTCAGGACCATCCGGGAATGGACAGGTCAAGTACCAGACCTTTCCGATGAAACGGATCCCCGATGTAATCTCCAGGAACATTGACCTGGTTCTGAGCGTCTTTCGTCTGTTCAATGAGCACAACTGGGAGGAAATGGCGGCCCTGTATGCCGATCCATCCGAATTCAAAGACCCTGCTTTTGGAAAAGAACCGGTCATGCAGTCCCGCGATGAAATCACCAGGAAGTATCGGGAGATGAACGCGATGTCTCCTGACATTCAGGATGAAGTGATAACAGTCTACCCTTCTGATGACAGGTATGTCATCGTGGAATTCGTTTCTACCGGAACTACTTCCGATGGCTCGCAATGGAAGCTGCCACTTGTTACGATATTTACCATCGAGAATAACCTCATAGTGAAGGAGTTCACATACTATGACAAATAGCGGATAACGACTCCCGCAACAACGCACCAACCCGTCTTCGCCCCGAACAGACCGGGAAATGCTGAATCCGGACTGTTTTGAGCGGGACCAAATACACGTCCCCGTTGACTGCACCAATCCCTCTCGCTATATTTAACGTACCTGCGTAACCAGTAAGATTGTCCCTGTTCCCGGGGCTTCCCGCCATTCACGATCCAGGATGAATGGCATGAACACGCATCCCCCCGATACCACACCGGCGCCCGGCCTGCTCGAGACGGTTCGCCGTGAATTGCGGCTGAGGAACTACAGTCAGAAGACGATCAAGCCGTATGTCAGCTGTCTCAGAACCTATATCAGATTCCTCCGTCCCCTGCATCCGAGAGATGCGCGGGATGAGAATATCCGTCGCTTCATTCTTTCTCTGATCGAAAGCGGCGACTACGCGCCTTCGACCATCAATCAGAAACAACAAACGGTGGGGCGGCGTGCTTTGCGCAAACGTTAT
>JAOUDE010000389.1 GCA_029859455.1 Ignavibacteria bacterium
CATCAGTGTCAGGAGCTGTTCGCCGGTGGCACCACCGATGCCGAATGTAAACAGGAAGATATCCGTCTCGGTGACATCGATCAGGTTGTCGATGTGCGCGACAAGGGCATTCGTTTCGGTGATGCCGGCGGTCGGATATCCATCCGTGAAAAACACGATGATGTTGGCAGTACTGTCGTTCGCGACAGAGAACTGCGGGACCGCCACATCGAACGCACCGGAGATGTTGGTCGATCCCGATGCGATGAACCCGGCGATGTAATCCAGCGCGGCATTCATGTTGTCCGGCGTGAACTCGACATGTTCCGTCCGGAAGCTCGAAACCGTGGAGGCAAAATCAACCACGTTGAACAGGTCTCCTTCGTTCAGATTCTCCACAATGAAGGAGGCAGCATCTCTCGCCTGCACGATCTTGGAACCGGACATGCTGCCGGAGCGGTCGACGATCAGGGTAAATACCTTGGCGATCGTCTCCGTCGTCGCCTGCGGATCCGGCTCCGCGATAAAGGTCAGAAAACCGTTGCCCGCTGAGTCAGGAACGAGCGAATCCGGCATCATCGTTGAATAGTCGAACAGGCCGAGTTCTTCCGGATTCAGATTGTAGTTGATCGACAGATCCTCCGCGGCGACCTCTTGGTGCAGGATGATCTGAACCCGTGCACTATCGCCATCGTTGGTGAGAGCTCCAACCGGGTGCGAACTCTCAACCCACAGACTGTCGATCGTTCGTTGAGAGTTGAGGAAAAAGTCGAACTGCTGGTACACAAGAACCGATGATTGAATAAGGCGATAGTCTGACCGGTATTCGAAGCTGACGGTCCCGAACTGGTAGGGCAGGAGTTCGACATATGTCAGCTCAACGGCTAGAGTCGAATCCTGATCAACCGCCTGCGGGATATCGAAGTAGAGCGGTGTCGGCCCCAGATATTCGAGGAGATCAGGATCCGCATTTCCTCCTCCCGGCAGTGTTGTATCCTGCGGAACACCGGCCACCGAAGCTGTATACCAGACGCCGCCGACCCTCCACCGGAGCCCGAGCGGCGTAGCAGTTTCGTACAACGGGAATCCGTATTTCACGGTGTCCGCCGCATTAGTATTCCGGAAGTACTGTGTAGCCGTCGTAACGGAAATCTGCCCTTCGACGGTGGTGCTGACGACCGAGGAGTCCAGTTGCAGGAGTACGGGCTGGCTCGCATCGATGATTGCTGCTCCGTTTGCGAGGACGCCCTGTGTACAAACCAGAAAACAGGCGAGAATGTAGACGAGGTGTTTCATTGTCCCCTGCTTTGATTACCTGAGCAGGATCATCTTCCTGGAATCAGCAAACCCTGCTGTTGAACCCCCAGGCATGACTGCTTCCAGGCGATACCAGTAGACGCCGGTCGGTAGCCGGGGTGCATCCCATTGGACCCGGTATTGCCCCGGCAGATATCGTCCATCGGCCAGCCGTGCGACCTCCCGGCCGAGGATGTCGAAGACACGCAGGGAGACATCGCTGGTTGCCCCGATCCGGAATTCAACGTTGGAAATACCGTTGAATGGATTCGGGAAATTTTGTTGCAGGGAAAAACCGGGAGGTACCTCCCCTTCCTTCCGGACTCCAACAGTAAAGAAGGCACTCTTCTCCACCTTGTGAACCATGTATGCCACCGCCACCTGCTCATGTGTTCCCCTGATCCAGTTTCCCGCGTACGGGTCAGATGTGTAGGTAAAATGCACATAGTCATCGACCAGATCCGCGGCTGACGGAAATGCGGCGTCGAAGCCGGTTCCGGGGGTCATATCAACAACGGTCTGCCAGTCCATCCCGGCATACGTCGACCCGATGCCAAAGACGTGCTCGTAATTATTCCCGTTCGAATCCGTTTTACCGATGAACCGGGAAAAAACCATGAAGAGACTGCCGTCCTCCGCTGCACAGAGATCCGGCCCGGTGGCCAGATTCCCGTCACGGCCGCCGGGATTCACAATGGAAGAATCAGGATCCGGCCATGCAATCTCCTGCACCCCTGTCACGGCACTCCAGTGTCTGATCCCTGCATCGCGCGATTCTACCAGAAAGCCATCGTCGTCGTACAGGAACGATCCCCACGCAACATGCAGTTGGGTGTCTGCATCATAGATAACAGAGACTGATCCGTCGGAGGGCTCATGCCCCGGAGTGTTGCCGCTCTCATCGATGTCGTAGATTACTGTTTCGGTCCATGTGAGTCCGCGATCGGTCGATTCCAGCAGGACAACGTCACCTCCTTCTCCTGCAACGGCGAACGCAACATTGTCACCCTTTGCCGTGATATCATAGCCATCTGCATCCACACGCGCACCAATATGCGTCACCAGATAGTCATCACAGCTCCATGA
>JAOUDE010000391.1 GCA_029859455.1 Ignavibacteria bacterium
GACCTATGATTTCGTGAACAGCTCGGTGCTGCTGATTCAGAAAAGCGCACTTGAGGTTCTTCAGAACACCTTTAAGAACTGACAGACGGAACGATGCACACAGTACTCAGAAGACCGATCGTAACCGAGAAGATGACCGCCCTTCAGGATAAGGGCCAGTATGCGTTCGAGGTGCGAATCGATGCGAACAAAATCGAGATTGCCCGTGCCGTTGAGCAGAAGTTCAGTGTGACGGTCCTTCAGGTGAGGACTGTGCGCAGCAAGGGAAAGTCAAAATCGCAGTTGACGCGGCGGGGACGGTTCAGCGGCCGCACATCGGCGTGGAAAAAAGCGATCGTCCGGCTCAAAGAGGGCGATAAAATTGAATTCTTTCAGAATGTATAGCAGAGTATCATGGGCGTAAGACAACTGAAGCCGGTAACCCCCGGATCGCGATGGGTTTCGGTTCCGACCTTCGATGAGATAACGAAGAAGCGGCCGGAAAAGGCTCTGATTCAGCCGTTGAAAAAAACCGGCGGTCGGAACAATACCGGTCGGATTACATCCCGTCACAGAGGGGGCGGTCACAAGCGGTTCTACCGTGTGATCGACTTCAAGCGCAACAAGGTGGGAATCGACGCCCGGATCGAAGCGATTGAATATGATCCGAACCGTTCGGCCCGGATCGCTCTGTTGCTCTATGCGGACGGCGAGCGGAGATACATGATTGCACCGGACGGAATGAAGGTGGGCGATGTTGTTCAGTCCGGACCGGATGCCGAAATCAAGGTTGGAAGCTGCCTTTCGTTGTCAGGGATTCCGGTCGGCACGTTTGTCCATAATGTGGAGTTGCGGCCGGGCAAGGGTGCTCAGATGGCCCGCAGTGCCGGGGTCGCAGTTCAGATCATGGCGAAGGAAGGAAAGCTGGTTCAGCTGAAGCTGCCTTCCGGCGAGATCAGAAATGTCCCGCATGACTGTCGCGCAACGATCGGCACTGTCGGAAATGTGGACCACGAGAACCTGAGCCTCGGAAAAGCGGGTCGCTCCCGCTGGATCGGGATTCGTCCCCAGTCGCGCGGCGTCGTGATGAATCCGGTCGATCATCCGCACGGAGGCGGCGAAGGCAAGGCACCCCAGGGTAATCCGCATCCTGTGTCTCCGTGGGGATGGCACACGAAGGGACTGAAGACGCGCAAGAAGAAGAAGGCGTCACAAAAATTCATCGTCAAACGCAGAACGAAACGCAGGTAGAAAAGAAGCTATGGCACGATCGCTGAAGAAAGGCCCGTTTGTTTCCATCGACCTTGCTGCAAAGGTGGAAGCGTTGAACAAGACGAATCAGAAGAAGGTGATCAAAACGTGGTCGCGTGCGTCCACGATTTCTCCTGAGTTCGTCGGGCATACATTTGCGGTACATAACGGGAACAAGTTCATTCCGGTCTATGTCCACGAAAGCATGGTCGGTCACAAGCTCGGGGAGTTCGCCCCTACCCGCTTGTTCCGCAATCACCCCGGCATCAAGAAGGAGTCGACGAGTACTCCTTCTTGATAGAATGGTTCTTTGGAGAGCTTGAACATGGAAGCCCAGGCAATTAACAGATACGTACCGACGTCGCCGCGAAAAATGCGGCTCGTCATCGATTTGATTCGCGGAAAATCGGTCGATGAAGCATTGCACATACTGCACTTCTCTCCGAAGCATGCGGCAAAAACCGCAGAGAAGGTCCTCCGGTCTGCCGTGTCGAACCTCCAGAACCGGGATGAGGCAGGCCGGCTGGAACCGTCGGATATCTATATCAAGAAAGCGTTTGTTGATGGCGGGCTGGTGATGAAGCGGATTTCGCCAGCTCCGATGGGAAGGGCATACAGGATCCGAAAGCGCTCCAATCACATTACAATCGTGGTTGCCTCGAAGGAAAAACCGGTGAAGCAGACGCCCGAAGCGGCGCCCGCCCGAAAGAAGAAACGAACGGCTGCGCGGAAAACTGCAGCTTCGAAAAAGAAGTAGAGACTAGTCTGTAACAGGAGGAATTTTGGGACAAAAATCGAATCCGATAGGAATGCGCCTGGGGATTATCCGGTCGTGGGATTCCAACTGGTATGACGAGAAAACCTTCTCGGCAAAACTGGTTGAAGATATGACGGTGCGTGACTATATCCGCAACCGGCTGAAGAAGGCCGGAGTGTCCCGGATTCTGATCGAGCGGACCCGTAACCGTGTCGTCGTGACGATCTTTACATCGCGCCCCGGCATCGTGATTGGCAGAAGCGGAAAGGAGATCACTCAGCTGGAAGAAGAGCTGAAGAAGATCACGGGGAACAAGGAAGTGAAGATTTTGATCAACGAAATCAAGCGTCCGGAGTTGGACGCGTATCTG
>JAOUDE010000392.1 GCA_029859455.1 Ignavibacteria bacterium
CACGTTCAATCGCCTCGAACAACGCCTTGAAGTTCCCCTTGCCGAAACTGCGGCTTCCCTTTCTTTGAATAATCTCAAAGAAGAGGGTTGGCCTGTCTTCAACCGGTTTCGTGAAAATCTGCAGCATGTATCCTTCGTCGTCGCGGTCCACAAGGATTCCGAGCTTTTCGAGTTCTCCGAGCGGCTCATCGATCTTCCCGATCCTGCTCTCAAGGTCCTTGTAGTACGTCGAAGGAACATGGAGAAAGTCGATCCCCTGGTCCCGCAGCCTCGTCACTGTATCGATGATGTTGTCCGTCACCATCGCGATATGCTGAACCCCGGCCCCCTTGTAGAAATCAAGATACTCTTCAATCTGTGACTTCCGTTTTCCCTCAGCCGGTTCATTGATCGGAAACTTGATCCGTTCATTCCCGTTGCTCATCACCTTCGACATCAGCGCAGAATACTCCGTACTGATATCCTTGTCGTCAAAGTGAACGAACATCTTGAACCCCATCACATCCTGGTAGAATTTCACCCAGGTATTCATCTGTCCCCAACCAACATTGCCGACCATGTGGTCAATATGCTTCAGCCCTACCGGGCTGCTGAGTGTATCCTTCCTATCCACTGCGACGTATCCCGGAAGGAACGGACCGTCATATCCATTCCGTTCCACAAAGGTATGGATCGTATCACCATATGTCGCAATAGAAGAAAGAGTCGCCTCACCCCGGTCGTCTTTGATAACGGTCGGTTTTCGAATCGGCTTGCCTCCACGCCTGGTGGTCTCCTCGAATGCCGACGTCGCATCGTCCACCCAGAGCGCAATATCCCGAACACCGTCCCCGTGAAGACGGATATGATCGCTGATCGGTCCCTCGGGAGCGAGAGGTGTTGTCAGCACAAACCGGATCTTCCCCTGCTGGAGCACATACGAAGCGCGGTCCCGCATGCCGGTTTCCGGCCCTGCATACGCGATGAACTCCATTCCGAGGACAGACCGGTAGTAGACTGATGACTGTTTTGCGTTGCCGACATAGAACTCAACATGATCGGTCCCGTTGATGGGGAGAAAGTCAGTTCCCGTGGTTGCCTCAGCGGAAGTTCTTGTTGTCTGCATGATCGGATCCTGATGATTCAAAGTGATGGGTAAAACACAAAAAAAGATAGCAAACACGTATCCGAAATGCAAGAGATCGTTTGGTGGTGTCTCCTTTCTGACAGAGAACCATTCTCACTCATCACTGATACCGCGCGATGGCAGGCTGCTGGCTGCCCTCTTTCCGGAAGGCAAAATCACAATCGGATGCGGGGATCGTTCCACCCCACACCTGTGACGATTCCTCAAAGCGATGGGCCTCGAACAACGATATTCACTTCCGCTGTGAAACTTTGAGTGCAAAACATGATGCCCGAACCTGAGAAATCAACGACCCTCCCCCGAGCCACCTTGCTTCTCGGACAATCAATTCCTACCATCGGTCACCATGATCCCGCTCCGCGATACGATCCGTTCACGGACGACCCCCGTCGTCAATTACACACTGATCACGATCTCTATTGCGATCTTTCTGTTTCAGCTCACACTCGGCGAGCCCGCCTATGGGAGGCTATTGCAGAACTTCGCGGTCATCCCGGGAGATCTTCATGCCACTCTTCTGTCCGGCCGGTTTTCGCTCCAACCGATGTTCAGTCTTGTGAGTTCCCTGTTTCTTCATGGAGGATGGGCCCATCTGCTCGGGAATATGCTCTATCTCTATGTATTCGGAGACAATGTCGAAGACCGTCTCGGACATCTCCCGTACCTTCTCTTTTACCTGGTCGCAGGATCTTTGGCTGCGTTGATAGAAACGATTGTCCAGGGCCCGGCTGATGTTCCTCTAATCGGTGCAAGCGGAGCTATCGCGGGCATCCTTGGCGCCTATTTCATCCTCTTTCCCAAAGCGAGGGTCCTTACGCTCCTGCCACTCTTCATCGTCTTCCCTGTCATCGAAGTCTCTGCCTGGTTTTTTCTTGGATTCTGGCTCGTGCTGCAGTTTATTCAGGGAGGCCTCTCACTGGGAACCGAAGGCGGAGGAATCGCATGGTGGGCTCATGCCGGCGGATTCCTTGCCGGAGCAGGGATGCTCCCCTTCTTTCTGCTGGCCCGCCGGCTCAAGAGTTGATTCTTGTGCCTCTCTCCTGTAACTTGTTAAGACAGTCGAACGGACCCGGCCCCTCTGACCAACAGTCAATGTTCTGATATTCTTCAAAAGGATGACATGGTGAATCGTTTTGTTCTTGCCTCTTTCTCCCTTGCATTGTGCGTTTCGCTGACATATGCCGGCATCCACTCATCCGGTGAGGGGAAACCTCCGCTCCCTCTCGAC
>JAOUDE010000393.1 GCA_029859455.1 Ignavibacteria bacterium
TCTGACTTCTCGGTGAACTATCTCAGCAACAGTTCCTGAGACGTTGATGACGAAAACAGAAAGGTCCATGGGCAGCCAGCCAGTGCCCGTACCTGGTTTCCCCCAGCGCGTGCGCGGAGCGGCGCTGATTACCCATATCATGTGGTGGCCATGCCCCACAAGATCGGGCGAAACCCATCTTTTGTGCTGCTATCCCCTTTTTTTGCACGAAAAACCATTGGCATGAATCGTGCACTGGTGAGCAGTTGTCCCCCGGGATCCAATCCTTCATCCGGGCCGTGGGTCCATCGATCCCGGGGCAATGGCCTCCTCTCATTACGGAATTTGACTCGAGGAACAGTTGCTGTCTGATCACTACTACGAACAGGCCCTTGTGGCAGAGCGTCAGGGAGACTATTCGGCGGCATTGGGATTGTTCCGGATCTGTCAGGACCTTCCCGAGCTCGACGAGGGAGATATCTGGTTTCATTTCGGATGGTGCACCGAGCAGCGCGATGGGTGTAAGTCGGAGGAAGCACGGGAGTTCTATGTCATCGCTGCGGAGAAAGCGCGATTACCCCTTTGCCGTATCAACAGCTATTTTCGCGCCGGCTGGATCCAAATGCATTTGAAGGAGACCCGGGGCGCCCGGGAGATGTATCAGGCGGCGGTCCGGGAGGGAGAACGATTCGACTGCAGGGAAGAGCCGTACGTGCAATCGATGTACTGGCTTGGAGTGGTTCTCGAGAGCGACGGTAACTACCTGGATGCCATTGAGCAGTATCGCTCCGTCCAGTCGATTTCTCTCGGACTGAAGCCTGAGGCGATGTACCGCGAGCTGCGCTCGCTCATTACCATCGGCCGATATCATGACGCTTTCCAGATGTGCAGGCTATTCCCAGTCAAACCTCCCAGCCGGTTTCCCAGGGATCGGTTCGAGGAGCTTCGCCGTCTCGTTATCAGCGAGGAACGGGCGCTCGCGGCCTGCCTGGATACTTCCTGGTCACCTGTCCCACTGGAGTACCCGGATGCTTACTGATCTCCAGCATGTCAGAGCTTCCGCTGCTCCCGATATCAGCCCTTCCGAGCTTGAGTACATCGCGTTTTCCGGAGAGCGGGACCTCGCGCACGGGATATTCAGAAGTATCCCGCCCGAGTATCGGGGGTCTTTTTGCAACAGGTATATCCTGAGCGAAGTCATGACGGCCGGCGTCACCAAGTTGAGGAAATTTCTCTCTGCCTCTGCCGAAGACGCAGCGATGGAGGAGAAATTGTTCGTGGACCAGACGGCGCGGCTCTTTCTCTCAAGCTGCCGGCAGACAGGAACATTTCCGCGGGAATTGTTCGAATCACTTCTCCTGTGGGCGAACGAGCTGGCAGAGCTTTCCCTCCTGCGCGAATCCCTCTCCTACCATAACGACATGGTCGCCGCAGGTATCCGAAAGTTCCCGGACCTCAATGTCCGTTGTATGATGGACAGAGCCAACCTGCTCAACAAAACGGGGGATGTTGCGGCAGCACAGGAGCTGTTCAATACACTTGCAGAACGGCCGTATCTCCTGGCCGACCGGGACGCGGTCCCCGAGCTCATGTTCAATCTGGGGAGGGAATCACTCCTGAAAGGCGATATCACTCTCTATAAGTCTGTCCTCTTTCAGGGGCTCCGGCATTTCTATACGACGATTGAAGACCGCAGGAGGTTTGTCGATCAGCTCAGAAGCACCTACCGGTACTCGACGAGAGTTTTCCTTGACCGGAAGATCAGAATGACGGATCGTTTTCTCTTCGCTGTCCACCTCCTCTATTTCAAATCACGGTCGGTTCGCTTCCTTGAGGCTGTCCGCGTGTCCTCGCTGCTGAAGGTGGCCGTCCTCGGATATGTGTACTGGCTGAACTATGTGCACCGGAGGGGATGGACCGACCTGCATCAGGTCAGCAGGGACAGTGGAGCGCCTGCCAGGGACCGGTTTGTCGTCAGAAGAAAGGGGTCGGTCAGGAAATCGGTGCTTATCACCCGGGCGATGGGAGGAATCGGAGACCTGCTGATGATGACGCCCGGTCTCCACGCTCTTAAGCAGAAGATCGGTGACAATCAGATCATTCTTGCGGTGCCAAAGCGGTACTTCCCTGTTTTCGAGGGGAATCCTGATGTCGAACTCGCGGACATCGAAGACGGGAAGCTGGACTACAGCGGACACCGGAAGTGGCTCAACTTCAGCGATTGTCCCGCGTCCAGAGTTGAAAGCCGAACGGCACCACGGGTGAGGAAAAGTCGAATTGAGATCTTTGCCGCCGCGATGGGGATCGGGCCGCTTGGCAGGATTCGCATGGACCACCGGCCGCGGTATTTCCTTTCTGAGCGGGACCGGCTT
>JAOUDE010000394.1 GCA_029859455.1 Ignavibacteria bacterium
ATCGGTGTCGGATGGGCATACAGGAGCGCAAGGAGCAGGAACGGAACCGGCGTATAACTCCTGAAACGAAACGCGAGATGCTGGACCCGGGTCACCATGTTCATTCCGTCCGAAACAGTTCCTGTCTCCGCAGACGAGCCCTGGTTCCCTGCTTCAGCCCGCGGCCGCTTTCCGACATCCCTGCCAGCCTGTCAACGACGTCGTGAAACGACTGATACGGAAAATAAGAGATATTCTCCCTCTGGCAGAAGGTCTGCAGGTATGATTTCGCAAAGACGATATCGGCAAAAGCGGCCGGACACGTGTCGGAATGCCCTTCGCCAACCAGGACAATCACGTCCGTGTCGGAGCAATCCGTCATCATGATATTTCGCTTGCAGCAGGCACACCGGGGACATTCTGCGTCGGTATGGGGGAAATCGAGCTTCAGGGATGCAGACCCCGCCCGGTCCGGCACGCACTCGGCTATATTGCTGTAGAACGGGATATGTTTCAACCTGTTTACCCCGAGAATCTCACTCAGGTACAGATCAAGGCCATCGCTGAGTACCGTAACCTCGTATCCCCTGTTCCGGCTGAACTCGATGAGGGAATGTATGCTTTCATCGATCGGTTGCGAGCGAAAGAACTGCCGGGCATCGTCAGGATTGAAACTGCCGACCTCCGCCGCCTCCTGAAGAAAACAATCGACCGCAGAAATCCTTCCTTCCCTGTATTCCCGGACAATCCGGTCGCACGACGGGCCTCCGAATGTCCTGAAGAACGAATTCCCGACATCCTCGTTTGTGATCGTGCCGTCAAAATCAACAAAAATTCTCACAGCCACCGGCCGCTATCCTCCGACCATCGCGGCTGATTTAACGCCGGATTGATTGAAACGGACTGTGACCAGCTTCGATACCCCTTCTTCCTCCATCGTCACGCCATACAGCGCGTTCGCAGCCTCCATCGTCCTTTTGTTGTGTGTCACAACGATGAATTGAGTCCTGTCGGAGAACTTCCGGAGGATCCTTGTGAACCGGTCAATATTCGCATCATCGAGAGGTGCATCAACCTCATCCAGGATGCAGAATGGGCTCGGTTTCACGAGATAGATCGCGAACAACAGGGCGGTCGCCGTGAGTGTTTTCTCACCACCGGAGAGGAGGTCGATCGTGGTCGGCCGCTTGCCCCTTGGCTTAGCAATGATTTCGATCTTCGCCTCGAGGGGATCCGCCTCCTCTTCGAGCCGGAGGTCGCACTCGTCGCCCGGATCGAAGAGACTCTTGAAGGTCTCGATGAAATTCACCCGGATCTGGGCGAACGTGTCCAGGAATTTCCGCTGGGCCGTGCTGTTGATTTCCTCGATCGTCGACAGGAGGGTTTTTTCCGCCTCGAGAAGGTCGTTCCGCTGAGCGGTAAGAAACTCGAATCGCTCTTTCTCTGTGTTGTACTCCTCGAACGCGGCGAAATTGATATTACCGAGCGATTTGATCTTCTCTCTCAGCCGCTGGATCTCATCCCGAAGGGCGGCAAAATCGACGAATTCATCTTCCGGATACACCTTCAATTCAAGATCGAGCTCAAATTCCTCCTTCGCGCGGGCACTTATGTGGTCCGCCTTCGCTTTCAGATCGGCAATCCGCAGCTCAAGATCATGGATCGCAGAGAGCGAATCATCATGGCTACGTCTGTCATCCTTGATTCTCATTTCGATAGTATGAATCTCTTCACGCATCGTTCCCACCTTCCCCGCAATCTCCCCTTTCCGGTCCTCAAGCTCAGCGAGAACAGATTCCATCGATCGCGATTCAACCTGATCCTCCGATACCGAAGCGTCGGTTGCCACAATCTGTTCACGGGCAAGACCGATTTCCACGTTCAGCCGTTCCGTTCCCAAACCGATATCGAGGAGGCGCTGGTCTGATCGCTCAAGGTCGTTCACCGCGTTCTGGTGATCCCCCTTCAGTGTTGCCGCACGCACGCTGATTTCACCGACCGACCGGGAACGGTCATTCCATTCCTTCTCCAGCAGTTCCGTCTCCAGCTGAATGGCCCCGACCTTCCGTTCGACCTCTCCCTTCTCGGTCTTCAATCGCTCGAATGCGGGGATCCCCTGAGCGATTTCTTCCGCCAGCGTTTCCGTTTCCCGCTCAAGGAGTGCAATCTCCTCCCGGTTCTTCCCGATCACATCTCCGGCCCGCTTCTTTTCGAACTCCAGCTGCGCCATTCTGACTTCAACGGAGTTCATCTCCTTCTCCACTTTCTTCACTTCATCCTGTCGTCCCTTCAGATCGATTTCGTTGAACTGACGCTGCAGGTCTTCCTGAACCCGCTTCATTCCGTTCGCCTGGATCTCCAGGTCCGCGAT
>JAOUDE010000082.1 GCA_029859455.1 Ignavibacteria bacterium
GCTCGTCATGCTCAGAACGGACCATGTTCTGCTTGTGGGAAACGGTGCGCTCCGGTTTGCACGTGCGCACGGTTTTCGTGAAGAGGATCTGCTGACGGATGCTTCGCGGGAAGAATGGCTCCGCTGGAAGGAGAATCTGTCACCCCGGGACGACCGGCTTCCCCCCCATACAAGGGATGACAGGGATATCGGCGGCCGACTTGATGTCCCGGAACGGGATACCGGTACGATTCACTGCAGCGCCCTTGATATGAACGGAGATCTCTCCTGCTCGACCACCACGAGCGGCCTTGCATACAAGATTCCCGGAAGGGTGGGCGACTCTCCGATCATTGGAGCGGGCCTGTATGTCGATAACGAAGTGGGATCCGCAGGATCGACAGGCCGGGGGGAAGCCAACCTGTCCAACTGCAGTTCGTTTATGGTTGTTGAATTCATGCGGCAGGGAAAGTCTCCCGAAGAAGCCTGTCTCGAAGTCTGCAAGCGGATCGTCTCGCATACCAGAATGGAGCGCCTGAAGGACGAAGAGGGCCGGCCGAATTTTGATGTGAAATTCTATGCGATCAACAAGAGGGGGGAGTTCGGAAGCGCCTCCATCATGAGTGGTGCGACAATGGCTGTGTTTGACAATTCAGGCCCACGGCTGGTTGAGTCTGCCTATCTGTACAAGAGGGGCTGATCGCCGTTTGACTTTCCCCTCGCTCATTTGTACCATATAGGGAACGATTTACCTGATCCCTGGAGCTTTTGCCTATCGGCCAATGATACAGACTCTCTTTTCAAGTTTCATCATTCTCGCCTTCCTGGTGACAGGGACCGGCCATGCCCAGGTGCAACTGACCAATGCATTCCCGATGCTCTCTTTTACCCGGCCAATCTTCGTCACACATGCGGGGGACGGGACCGACCGCGTATTTGTTGTACAGCAGGACGGTCTCATCAAAGTCTTCCCGAACGATGAGGGAGTCTCCGGCGCGCAGACATTCCTTAACATCACGAACAAACTAAGTTCCACTGTATCGGAACAGGGTCTCCTGGGTCTTGCGTTCCCGCCGAATTACGCGGACAGCGGATATTTCTATGTCAATTACACCGCACCGAGTCCTCTCAGAACAGTCATCGCCCGTTATTCCGTTACCTCTGATCCGGATAAAGCAGACTCTCTCAGCGAGCAGGTGATTTTGACGGTGAACCAACCGTACACCAATCACAACGGCGGCATGTTGATGTTCGGGACCGATGGCTACCTCTACATCGGGTTGGGCGATGGAGGAAGCGGAGGCGATCCATTGGGGCACGGCCAGAACACACAGACTCTCCTTGGCACGATCCTCAGAATCGATGTCGATACAACTTCAGGATACAGGATCCCCCCGACGAATCCGTTCTACGGAAGTCCTGGCCTGGGGCGCGAAGAAATCTTTGCATGGGGAATCCGGAATCCATGGCGTTTCAGCCAGGATGCCGCCACAGGATTGATCTATCTGGGAGATGTCGGCCAGAACGCATGGGAGGAAATCGATGTCGTCGAGAATGGTTTGAACTATGGCTGGCGGTGCTACGAAGGGAATGCGGTGTACAATGGCGCCGGATGCGGACCGATAACAGAGTATGCCTTTCCTATCAAGGTTTATCCGCATTCGGGCGGTGACTGTTCTGTCACAGGGGGATATGTCTACACGGGATATCGCCGGCCTGAACTCGCGGGGGCGTATATCTATGCTGACTATTGTACGGGACGTACCTGGCTGCTCCGTTATGAAGGAGGTGTCGTCACACAGGATTCGCTCCTTATCGATGCGCCGTTTGCCGTTTCTTCATTCGGAACAGACCGTGATGGTGAATTGTATTTTTGCAATTACAATGGAAGCATCCATCGCTTCGTCGGATCGCCGCTGAACAGTCCTCCGTCCGCCTTCGACCTTCTGGAGCCGGCAGATGACTCGACGTTCGCACAGTCGGGTGGAGAAGAACCCGAAATCGGCTTCTCCTGGGAGGTCTCGGATGATCCCGATCAGGATACGGTCTCCTATCTGCTTCAGATTGACACGGTGGCGACATTTGACAGCCCGGGGCGGGCCGATTCCGCCACCGGTACCGCGACAAGTCTGAATGTGGTGCTCCCTGCAGAAACGCGGTCATACTACTGGAGGGTATTGGCGACGGACGGACAGGATACTGTCGCAAGCAATGAATCCAGGAGCCTGAACATTGAAATTGTTCTGAGCGCTGATCCCGGCCCGGGTCTTCCGCTGGAATCCAGGCTGGATCAGAATTTCCCGAATCCGTTCAATCCCGGTACGACGATCAAATATACGATCCAGAAACCCGGTTACACGAAGCTGAGTGTGTTCAATCTGCTCGGCCAGCAGCTGGCGGTTCTGCGTGAAGGGATTCAGCCGGCAGGGACGTATGAAGTGGAGTTTCTGAGCGGAGATATTCCAAGCGGGATTTACTTCTACCGGCTCGAAGCGCCGGGGATCGTTGAAACACGGAAGATGGTTATAGCAAAATAGTCTTCGGTTGACAGTTCATTCAGTTGTCAGATCGATAGACAGCGCATTGAACAGACTGACAACTGATTCTTCTTCACTCACCTCGCCTTCTTAATCACCACCAGCGTTTTATCGTCCGAGTACTCCACCAGCCGGTTGTGCAGCTGCACTTCTTCGAGGATAAGCTGACTGATCTCCTTCGGTGACCGGTCCTTCAACGATCTCAGCTTTCGTTCGAGCCGCTCGTCTCCGTACATCTCCTTGTTGTCATCAAACGCCTCCGTGATTCCGTCTGTGAAAAGCAGAAGGATATCCCCTCGGTCCATCGTGGTGAACTCGATCCTGTATTTCTCTCCGGGGAACGGCCCGATGATCTGTCCCGTTGCCTTCAACCGCTCGACCTCATCATCTTTCCGGCGCAGGAGCATCGGGTGGCTGTGGCCGGCGTTCACGTAGAAGACCAGTCCTTTCTCGGACGTGGTCAGCTCGAGGTAGAAGAGGGAAATGAATTGTTCGGGAGAAAAGGTCTTGTTGACCAGCCGGTTGATCTTGCCGATGTAGGAGTTCATCTTCGTCTGATACTCGATCCCCATGCGGAGTGCGCCGGATACATACAACGCCTGAGCAGCGGCGGAGAGACCTTTGCTGGCGGCATCACCGATAACGACACCGAGCCGGTCGGAATCCTCCGCCGTGTCGAGATAGTCAAAAAAATCCCCTCCGACCACCCGATCCGGAATGGAGATGCCATAGATATCATAGGCGTGGAAGCTCAGCTCATGCTCCGGGAGGATGCTCTTCTGGATCTCCCGGGCCTTATCCAGGTCGGCCTCCAGAAGTTTTGCTTTGCTCTCAATCCTCCTGCTCTGAAGGGCTGAGGTGAGGACGCTTCCGATGATATTCAGCGCATAAGTCATGTCCTCCGGAAGGTAGTCGCCGTTGATCGCGATGACATACGGGAAGACCACATGTCCGCCGAGGTGTACCTTCTCTCCGACTCCGGTCGCGGAATATACTGTGATTCCGTGTTCACGGAGATACTGGTTGGTCTCGTCCTGTACGATCGTTCCCTTTTGCGGAAGCTGGAGGAACAGAGGATAATCCTCAATCTTCAGCCGGAAATCCCTGCCGATCTGCTCAACATCGCCCATCTGCAGCGCGAGCCGGTATGACATCGACGGCGGGTCGAGCTTCCAGATCCTGCCTCCTTTGACGGGGATCGCTTCGTGCCTGATGATGTTCTCCAGGACATGACAGATCAGCTCTTCTTCGGTGCCGAGATTTTGCTCCGTCATCAGTCTGATCGTATTATAGAGCTTATGCTGGTCCATTCTGTTCAGTCAGTCGTCATCGTTTCATGAATGTACGGAGGTAAGGAGACGTTTCAAAGCCGGAGTTTCCTTGCCCCGACCGGGCTTGCGAAGTGTCAGTGCGCGTAGTTTCTCTCGCCGACCGGTATCGGATGAGGAATATGGTCCGCCTCTGAAGGGATGGCGCAGGAGTAGAGGGTGCTGTAGGCGCAGAACGGATTGTACGACTGATTGAGGTCGATCGTATAAAGATGGCCGGGGTCCGGGTGCTCGTCACCCGCATCGACGTACCGGCCCACTCCGTATGTCTCCAGCCCTGTCGTTTCATCGGTGAACCAGATGCTGAGCGTATTTCTGAACGGGTGGTAGTATTGAGAGCCGGGAGGATACTTGTACACATTCAGCCGTATGATCACCGCGTTGCCTGCAGTATCAGGGATGGGGAAGGCGAAATACCCGTAGCGGATCTGTTCGCGTATCTCGCCGCCTGTAGCGCAGATTTCGACCACCTCCGGGTCTGGATAGCGGTGCAACGGCGAAACGCCCCGGAAGGCCGGATCAACGTCGAACCAGCTCAACTCATGGAACGTGACCGATGTATCGATCTGAAACGGGGAGGAAGCCGCATCCCGGAAGAACTCCATCCTTTCGATCCGGTACCGTTGGTTCTCGAGGACGATCGCCTGTCGTTCCTGCTGAGAGAGTTCCGGGATCGATTCCCGCCCGCCACAGGATACGAGGAGAACGACCGCGAGAAGGATCGGATATACTCCGGCTGTCTTCACTTCGATGTTCTCCGGGCGATTCCTGAAGCACCTGCGGCCCAGAGGGTCAGACTTGCCGTCAAACCGGCGATCGCCCTTTTTTCCTGGTCCATGGGAACAACAAAATCATACGTCTCGGCCACGATCCGGAGGTTCTTCATAACTTTTTCGATTTTCTTCTTGTCAATATTCCCGTGCCAGTAATCGATCTCAGAACGGATCATGGTCCCGTGTCGGCGGAGGAGTTCGCCGACCGGGATCACCTTTCTGCTTTGCGGTGTTCTCGGTTTGCAGATCGCGGAGAGGTCATCGAAATACTCGTTCCACTGCGATGCGAACTGACGGTTCTCCGGTCTCCGAAGGTAGCGTGCCCGGTTCAGCGAGAAACGGGCTTTCGTTTTTACGCGGAAGCTGGGAATCACAGGATGCAGGTCAAACAGCGTATCCCGCTGACGCCGTGAGCGCCCGTTCCGCTCGAGGTACTGCCATTTCCTCCGCAGTTGTGGCCAGGTCGCAACGCGGACAACCGGATGCTTGCGGCTGTCGACATAGATCAGCTTCCCTTTCTCCGCACCGACGACGGTCACCCAGTGGTTCCAGTTCTCAACGCAAAGGAGACAGGGGTGCCCGCGCCGGAGGGCCAGAAGGAGCTCCCTCCGTGCCCGCAGAGAGTTTTTCCGCCTGACCATCTTCAGTTCGCAGTCATACGCCTTCGCCGCGCGGCCGAGCTTGATCTCGTCCGCACCCGCCCACCAGCTGGCGCCGGCGAGACGTGAGACGCGGTTTTCGTCGGCGACTATCCCCAGCATGATCAATGCGTGCTTGAGGGCGAACGGGCCGCATTGCCAGTTATTCGGTTGAGGATAAAGGCCCATGGTACGGAACGAAATGGATGAAAAGAAGGAAGCGGCCCCGGTTGGAGCCGCTTGAGTGAGTGGAAGATAGCGAAAGTGGGGAGGAGATTCAAGGCTTGGTTGGTTCGATGGGAATTGAAGATTTTTTCATTTCATCATTGAATCATTGAGGGTTGCGCAATCCTTACGCGATAGTGCTGTGTGAATCAACCGGTAAGGCGGGAAATGATCAAATGGTGAAATTGCTGTTTTATCACTATGTTCATGAATGAATCCTCGCCCTCCATTGATAGTAGCCGAAATCGGCGCCGGTGGCGGACCCTCGCAACGGTGGGCGTCTGTCTGTCCCGACTATCATGCTATCCTTGTCGATCCGGATCCGCGGGCGGGTGGCCTCGAAAGCGGACCCAACAGGACCATCATCCGTTCTCTTCTTCTGGACCGTTCCGGTGAGGCCGATTTCCACTTGTATCGGGCGCAACCTCTCTCGTCGGTCTATCCTCCGAACACGACACTGCTTGAGTCGCTTCTCAGGCCTGAGCAGGTGGACGCATTCCGGATCCAGGAAACGCGGGTTCTCCCCTGTGATACACTCGATCATCAGTTGACGGAAAGTGGGATTGGTGACGCGGATATGCTGAAGATCGATGTCGAAGGTGCCGAGCTGAAGGTACTCCTCGGTGCATCCTCGGTAGTGAGGTCTGCTGTCGGCGTCGAGATCGAGTTTGCGTTCCTTCCGGTGAGAGAAGGACAGCCGCGATTCGGAGCGATCGATGAGCTTCTGACATCAGCGGGCTACGAACTGTTCGACATCGAAAAATCGTATTTCCTGCGGAAGGGAACCGGGGAGTACGGGAGGATCAAGGGTCAGGCGATTTTCGGTATCGGACTCTACTTTGTTCCGCCGGAGCGATTGGTACAGCGCAAAGCTATTTCACCAGAGAAACTTCTTGCCGCCTGCTACGCCTACATGGCCTACGGCTATTATGATATTGCAGAAACCCTCCTCCGTCTGATGCACGATGAGGGCCTCAGGCTTGAAGAGGAAGTGTGGATCCGATCTGCTCTCCGGCAGCGGCAACGAGGTTTTTACATTCCCCGCTTTACAGGGAGGGAGAAGCTGCACCGTATTCTCGCGCGGCTGACCCGGGCTCTCGGACCGGAGGGGAAGAACCTGGTGGATCCGGGTGTTGGGAACCGCTGGTAGGTTCTATCCAAATCCGAAATTCGAAAACCGGAGCACGAAACAAGTTCGAAATCGGAAGCACGAAGCCCCTGCCCGGACGATACAAAGGCCCTGGCCGGTGCAGGTCGGAATGTCATTCCGACTAACAGGTCTGGTAACCGGCCTGGATGTACATTTCTCCATGCGGTTTCAAGGACGGGATGTAAGAAAACCGCGAAGACGGCAAGAAGAAAGGATTAGAATACCTCTTTGCGTCATGGCGTCTTGTCCCAACCCGGAGGGTCACTTCGTGAAGGGGTCACTTCGCGGGCGGTTCCTTCTTCGCGGAGGCTCTCCACAACTTTCCAGGTTCCCCAGCCTACTGAACCGACTGCCAGCACCATCCCCGCCCCGAACACCATCCAGCCGAGCAGTTCCGCCGCATCCCGGTTTCCGCCGAGCAGATAGTTCCAGTCATGAATCAACCCGCTTGCGATCAGCTTCAGTTTCATATGCGGTCCATCGAAGATGTACGCGCTCACGTTCACCATGCTCTCGCCGAGCCAGAACCCGGGAAGCGTTATCTGGTCCGGTTTCTCACGCCAGGTGACGATCAGCAGAGCGAGCGGAAGAACGATCTGAAACAACGATCCGGCGATGATATGCATCCACATCCCGAACGGCCGGAAGAAGAGATGTCCCGCTTCATGGATGAACAGGTTTATCGTGTCGAGCAGCCAGATGGCGAATGGGGGATCGTAGCCGGGTTGTTCCGGATGGTAGCCGGACAAAAGAAAGAAGGCAAGGAAGCCCAGGTAAGCGAGGGCGATCAGTTTGAGGACGGAGACGGTGCGCTTCACGCCCGGGCACCGAAACGATTGTCAGTTATCACTTCTGCATTCTTCGTTGTGAATCGATCCAGGCCTGTCAGAATGTTGTACTAACTGTCAACTGTATGAACTCAATAAACTGACTATCTGACTACCAATCATCTGATCGTTCGACTGTTCGACCGAATGGACCGCTTCCTGCTATTTCCTGCTCTCCATGTAGAACAGAATCATGTCGGTCGTCGGCGGTTGCGCCCCGAGCTGTCGCATCATCGTAACCACCTGGCCCCGGTGGTAGCTCGAATGGTTCGCCAGATGCTGGAACGCCTGCCAAAATATCTGAGTCAGTGTTTCACCCTTCAGGTTCTTCATGCTGAAGGTCCCATTCAGCTTACTGTCATTCAACATCCCCAGCCATTTGGCAGTATCATACCCGACCTTCTCCCACACGCGCTTGAGGGCCGCAAGGGATTCCGGAGGATCGGTCGCCAGGAACGGCCCGGTTTCACCTTTGAATCGTTCAAGCCAGATCTTCTGGGCGCCGACGAGATGGATCATCGTTCCATGGATTCCGCCATGGCTCGATCCGAGATTCCTGAGATACTGCTCTGAAGGAAGCGCCTCGAGCGAATCGAAGATCCGGTTGTCGGCCCATGAACTGTAGGCGTGCAGCGACTTGAGTTCCTGAAGTGTCATCGGCGGATGAACTCCTTTCTTCTGGCAGTCATTAAATCAATCCCTTTTGGATTACCCGTCTTCGGGCCTCTGTTATTTTCTTGCGCACGCCGCTGAGAGCGTCACGGTACCCGGCCGTCTGCCGGATTCCTTCAAACTGGGGATCAATGTCGGTGTATTGGGGGAGTAACCATCCTCCGCTGATCGCTCTGTTGAGCCAGGAAACGGCCCGTGTGGTATCCCCGAGAATCGAATACGCCTTTGCAAGCTCGTAGGGGAACTCGTAATTCTCGCTCAGGTTATCGACCTGGGACAGGCTGACGGTGATCGTATGCTCGAGGAGCTCCTTCGCCCGCTTTGTTTCACCCCTCCTCATAGCGAGATACCCGAGCTGGGTCGTCGGTCCCGATTCGACGGAAAGCAGGGCCATCGCCTGCAGGAACAGTTCCTCCGCTCGTTCGAAGTTCCTTTCGAACAGCTGAAGGTCCGCAAGCCCGAGGAGAACGGAAGGGTCGTCCGGCTCGTGGACGGCGATACTGTCCATCAGCTGCATCGCCTTCTCCTTCTCACCCTGCACGTACAGGATCCGGCTCAGCTCCCTGTAAACAAATGTGTAGGTGGGGGCCAGCTCGAGGCATTTCCGGAGGCGAACAATTGCGAGACTGTCCAATCCGAGCGTTTCATACACTGACGCCAGATGGAACTCACTGTTCGCCCGGCCCGGTGTCAGAATCATGCTCTTCCGGATGAGAGGGAGGGCTCCTTCGGGATCTCCGGTCCACAGCATCATCAGGCCCTTGCTTGACACGGCGGTCGAGAGGTTCGGATTTTTCTGGATTGCAACGGAATACTGTTGCAGCGCTTTCGAGTACCATCCCCTGGTATTGAAGGCAAGCCCGAGCGCTTTGTACGATTCCGCCAGACGAGGGTCGAGCTGGATCGCTTTGTAACACAGAGTGATCGCGGAGTCTGTCCAAGCGTCATCGAAGCCGAACCGTTGTACTCTCTGCCCGTACGAATCGGCCAGCCCGGCATAGGCCTGGGCATACCCGGAATCGATCGCAATCGCCTTCCTGAACATTCCGATTGCACGTTCATTGTCATCGTGCGTGTACCGATAATAGAGCTCTCGTCCTTTAAGATAGTAACTATACGCCTCGAGATTCTGCGTCGGTTCCTGCTCAATGCTCAGAAGTTCATCGGGTGAAAGGGTTGCTTTGAGTGCTGTTGCAATCTTCTGCGCCACGTCCGACTGAATCGCGAAAATATTACGGATCTCCCGGTCATACGTCTCTGCCCAGAGGTGCTCATCGGTCTGCGCGTTGATCAGCTGTCCGACGATCCTGACACGGTCCCCCGCATACCGGATGCTTCCTTCGAGGATCGTCCCCGCGCCCAGCTCGGCGCCGATCTCGCGGAGTGATTTGGTTGTCTCCTTGTACTGCATGACGGAGGTCCGTGAGATTACGCGGAGATCTTCGATCTTGGATAGCTGGGTAAGGATATCCTCGGTCATTCCGTCCGCAAAGAACTCGTTCTCGGCGTTGTCGCT
>JAOUDE010000083.1 GCA_029859455.1 Ignavibacteria bacterium
CGATCACCGTGGCGGTGATCGATTGCAGGGCCTCGTTGAGGGGAGTTCTGAGGTCCTGAAGGAGCTTCACGCTTTCAATGGTCACTGTCCCCGTTGTGAGGACCGCTCCCCTGAGTGTCGGATGGCCGATTGAGAGCGTGTCTTCTGCATGTCCGACTCCTGTACCAACCAGGGTGGCGATGAGCAGGGACGTGCAAATATATTTCATCGAAAACAGGTTAGTGTGATGGCGCGCTTGAATTGAACATATCGACTGCAACCTTCCAGCTGCCGTCTGCCTGTTTCTTCCAAACCGTTGCATACTTTCCTTCGTCATGCATCACGCCGTCAGGTCCTGTCATCGTCATGTGGTACGTTCCGTAGGAATATCCGAGGTCTCCCGAACCTGAACCTTCCGATTTCATCGGTTTCCAGGAGACCGAGAACCCCGGATCGTCATAGAACGCTCCCAGTGTCGCCTCGATCGCGGTTTTTCCGCTGATCATCTCCTCGCCCGGTGCAAGGACAACAGCGTCATCAAGAAACGCGGCGACATGAGTTTCGAAGTCCTTTGCCGCCTCGGACCAGGCGATATCGGCCTTCATGATTTCATCACCGGCTGACTGACGCATCGCGGCGGGATCGGGGTATTGCTGACAGGACGAAAGGAACAGGAGCGCGCAGATGAGTGCGGGCGGAAGGGCATCATGCATTTTCATGATGATACTCCGGATTGTGTATGGAAGGAACAGGTGAAACGACCGCGAATGATACGAAGGAAAAAGGAGAGGGGCAATGGGAGGTCAGAACGATGGAGCAGCGGCGTCCCTGGATGGTTTTGCGGCGTAAAAGCAGGTACTTTTCACGGCATCGTCTCCGCTGTCCTACGCCTCATTAATCAGATACAACCGGTTATCCTCGACGAGATAGAGCATCGGCGCGACCTGTACTTTCGGATACCGGTCGCGGAGACGCTTCGTCTCGCTCAGGATAAAATCGATCTCATTACCGATCTCGAAGAGGGGGGCGAAATGGGTGAAGTGCTGTTCTGCCACATCCCGCTCCCAGCCGCCGCGTTCCATCAGACCTTCGATAAACTGCTCTTTGCGGGAAACCAGATTGACCATGCCGCAGTGATTGTGACCGATCAAAGCCATGTGGGTGACCCCGCCGACGGCGATGGCGAAAGAAACCTTGAACTCACTGTAGCGGAGGTTCGCGCCTCCGGCCCTGATGATGAAAGAGAAATTGTTCGGGATCTGCAGCTGTTTCCGATTGTCCATACACATGCCGATCAGGAGCCGGGCGCTGTCATGGGTATCCTGCTGCCGTCCGAGGTTGTGGTACTCAAGCAGGAGTCCAATCGGTGTCTGCCGGTAGGTTTCAGGAATATCGCTTGCGGTGGAAACAGGGATCAATCGATTCATACGTCGAAAACGTCCTTTTCGTTGGGCAGTTCTGGTAATGTAACGGAATCGGGCTGAAGTGCAAAACCGGATCGAGGGCGGCCCCGGCGGGGAGGCATAGAGCGTCTTTGTTCCGGGTCGGACCTGTACGGGGGCCTCTCAGCGGTCCTGGCGGTAGAGAAGCACGGTGTTCAGAAGGATCAGGACGATGAGAAGAACGTACGACGCGATCTCAGGCAGGGTTCCGGCAAATCCTTCATTAATGCCGTTCCTTACAATCCAAAGCAGGAACAGGATGTTGCCGGAGAGAGCAGCAATCCTGAGGACTCGTCTCATCGGGGTCTGTTTCACGGTGTGATGGTCTGTTCGGGGCGTTGGATCATCCATGATTCACACCGGAACGATCATTGATTGAGAGAAATGAGATATTGCTCTGACGCGCGCCATCCGGAACATAAGGAGAAACAGCCACAGTTATCGTACGATCATTGCGCCAGTTGCCAGAAACGATGATTTCTCCTCCATTCGGGCTGAAGCCGGTTCCCATAAGATTTCGGTGGAATCGGAAGCAGTGAGAACGCCCGTCAGTTTGACTGTCCAGTCCTGGTTGCCTCGTTACCTGACATTGCCGCAGGCAAACCGATCAAACCGCCTGCCGATCGACTATTTTCCAGTAAGAATCCTTTCGGACGACCTTGCCATTCCGGAACTCCCAGAGGTCACAACCCCGGACCTTCACACTCACTCCTGACAACATTGTTCCGGTCAGTGTCCATTCCGACACTCCCAGGTCTCCTGCCACCCAATGACGATCATCACCATAGTGAACGTCAGGAAGACCTTTGAATCGCCCGGCGAGAGCGTCGCGCACCTGACCCTTGCCGATGAAGCGCTGACCCCAGGGTTCACTGCCTCGCGGGAAATCAAAGGTGCAGTCTTCAGAGAAGAATGTCATAATGGCGTCAAGATCGTGTCGATTGAAAGCATCAAGGATTTGTTTGAGTGTTTCGCCTGTCACAGTCTCATTGCCCATACATCCACCTGCTTTGAGGTTTAGAAACAATCGCGGGTGAAACAGTCAGAAGGAAACCAGGCAAGTCTCCACGCCGATTGGTTTCATAGGATTATGCTCCGCCATGAATAACAACTGCACGTCTGCATTCAGCGGTGATTCAACACGCGCCATACAATTCATACAAGCAGTCGGAAGATTACAACGCAGACAATTGTCACAACAACCAGGCTCATAGAAAATTCATTTACGGCAACCGGAGCATCCACCAATTCAAGATCCTTATAGCTGTCCATGATGCTAAAATAGGCAAAAGGCATACAGATTGCCGGCAACAAACTTATTCATGATCCAGGGTGCCTGTTCCTTTACCTGTCATGCCAGACCGATTCCGATCAGCCGGGAGGCAACCCGGTGGTCCTGGAGGTCACCGTCTCGTACAGGGCAGCCCCGAGGATGATCGAGCCGCCGGCTATCATCTTAAGATCAGGGGTCTCGCCGAGGAACAACCCGGCCGCCATGATCGCATAGATTGGCTCCAGTGTCGTGATCACGCTGGCTGTTTTCGTTCTGACGACCCGCAATCCGCTGATGAAGAGGGAATGGGACAACCCTGTGAACAGTACGCCGAGCAGGACCAGCAGGCCGAGGTCGGACGGAAGGATCGTTACTTCATAAAAGAAGAGAAAAGGGAGGAGGAACACCGCTGCGCTCAGGTCCTGCCAGAACGCAATCAGATCGCCGGAGTATTCGGCGGCATACTTCCTGTTCAGGATCGAGAGCAGCGCGAAGGTGGCGCCGGACGCGACACCCCAGAGCGCGCCGATCGTCCCCTGGTCGCTCAGGGAGAACTCCGGAATCACGAGGGATACACCGGTGAGCGCGACCAACCCCGCTCCGAGATCTCTCAGGCGGAGCCTTTCGCCGAAGAACCATGGTTCAAGAAGGGCTGTGAAAACAGGGAAGGTGGAAAATGTCAGCAGCGCAATGCCGACGGTCGACTGCTGGATCGCCTCGAAGAAGGTGTACCAGTGGATCGCAAGAAGCAGTCCGAGCAGTGCCATCGAACGATAATCGTCCCGTTGTTTCAGGCGGAAAGGACGGCGAAGCAGGAGAATCGCAACGCCAAGACTTCCCGCCGCGAACAGGACACGGCCGAGCACGATGATGATCGCAGGGAGGGTGAGCCACTTGCCGAAGAGCCCTGCAAGGCCGAATAGCAGCACCGCCGCATGGATTCTGAGCAGTCCTCCCGACCGGGTCATTGGCACGCCGTTAGAGGATTGAACCGCAAAGGCGCCAGGACGCGAAGTAAGATTCTGAACACAGACGAGAGAGTCCTATGTCAAGCTGTTAGAGAATGAATCAGGGCACCAAGACACAAAGGAGATTCTGAACAACGACGATAGGTCTCAATTCCTACCTGGAGTCTTTGTTTCTTCGTGGTTCTGTTTCTGCACGGAGTCAGCCGCGGATCACTCCCCGTAACCCGGCACATTTCTGCCAAGAACAATATCCCGGTACCCGACCAGCAGCCCATTCTCTTCCTCCAGCTTCAGCACACCGACCGTCCCGCCGCGCGGTGCACGGGGAGACCGCTGCTCTCCGCTCAGCAGCGGATCATCATTGAAATAGAAATCCGTGATCCAGTAATATTTCCCGTCAGGTTCCAGGATCGTTGGATGGATATGCGCCGGAGCATTCCGGCTCGGATAGGTCCCGGGCTTCAATGTGTAGAAGGTGTACCGTCCGTCCTTTCCGGTTTTGACCCAGCCGCGGATATATCCGTGGCGCCGTGCCCAGCCGGTATCTCCTTCTTTTCGCGGATAAATCCCTCCCTGATCGGTGTGATATACATAGAGGATCACACCGGCCGCCGGCGTTGTTCCGTCCGGGCGATAGATCGTGCCGGATATCCTGATCTTCGGTCCTTCGTCATGGAAGTCAGGCAGCGTATCGACCGGCGCGAGCGTCCGGTCTCCATATTCGAAAACCGCCTCGCAGCCTTCGCAGGGGCCTCCCATCAGGCGGGCATTGTCAGGAATCGGTTGAGGCAGTGCTGCAAGGGGAACAGCAAGCAGCGAGCTGAGCAGCAGGATTTTCATAGCGGCCTTTCTGTTTTTCGTGCTTCGGATTTGTTTCGCTTGCCCGCCATCTTTGTGGCGGGGATTTCGCCTGCCCGACATCTTTGCGGCGGCATATTCGTGCTTTGGATTTACCTCTTCTTCACTTTCCGCCGAACCAGCTCCATCGCCGCCGCCGCCGCCCTTTCTTTCACCCGTCTCCTGTCACTCCCGTACTGGAAGCGGAGTGCTGTTGTGCCGCGCTCGTCCGAGTATCCGATCCAGACCAGGCCGACCGGCTTCTCTGCTGAGCCGCCATCAGGTCCTGCGATCCCTGTTGTTGACACGCCGATGTCTGTGCCGGCGGTCTTCCGTATCCCCTCAGCCATCGCCTCCGCTACTTCACGGCTCACGGCACCATGTTCGCGGATCAGTTCTTCAGGGACCCCCAGCCGCTTCACCTTTGCCGTGTTACTGTAGGCGGTGACGCTCTCGCGAAAATAGGCGGAACTCCCGCTCACATCGGTCAGACGGTCCGCGATGAGGCCGCCGGTGCACGATTCTGCCACAGCGATCGTCAGTTTCTTTCGGACGAGGAGCTTTCCCAGCATCTCTTCGAGTTCCTGGGTTCCGGTTCCGAAAATGTAGTCTGACGCGATGTTTCGCAGGCGGGTTTCTACTTGATGGATCCTTTGTTCCGCCCTTACGGGATCAGGGTCGACCACGGTGATCCGAAGCCGAACACCGGCCGGGGAGGGGAGAAACGCAAGACGAGCGCCCTGGAGCAATTGTTCGAGATCCCCCAGTCTTTCGGCCAATCTGCTTTCTGCGATCCCGGTAGTCCTGAGTGTCAGCTGACGGAATGCCGGGCCCCGGATCTTCGTCCTGAGATACGGGATCGCTTCCTCATCGACGATCCCTTTCATCTCGTACGGTACCCCGGGGAGGGCGATCATCATCCGGTTCCCTCTCTCGAAAAGGATTCCCGCGGCGGAACCAAGCCGGTTCAGCAGAACACGCGCACCAGCCGGGAACATCGTTTGCTCCTCGGAGGCGTTCGTCCATTTCGCATTCCTTGCGGCGACAAGACGCTCGACGTTTTTCCGGACCTCCTCATTCGCTTCCAGTGTCGTCCCGAAGAATTCGCAGACAGCTGTCTTGGTCACATCGTCATGTGTCGGACCGAGTCCTCCGGTGACAATCACAACCTCCGCCCGTTCCCACGCTGCGCGGAATGACTCGAGCATCGTCGCAAGGTCGTCTCCCACGGTCACCATGCGGATGACGGGAATCCCGATCTCCGTCAGACGTTCCGCAATGTAGGCCGCATTGGTGTTGATCACCTGGCCGATCAGGAGCTCATCGCCGATTGTGATAATCTCGGCATTCATCGGACCGCCTGAACGATGATCTGGAGAACGATATTCGCATAGATACCCGCCGCCACATCATCAAGCATGATTCCCCACCCGCCCGGAAGGCGCTCGAGCGAGCGTGCCGGAAACGGCTTGATGATATCGAACAGCCTGAAGAGCAGGAACGACCCGCACAGAACCGGGAGGGTGGCCGGAAGAAACAGCATGGCGATCCACATGCCGGCGATCTCATCAATGACAACGATCGAAGGGTCCTTGTCGCCCCCGTTGCAGAGCCGCCCGGACGTATAGATACCGAGAGCCAGTGCAACGAGGGCCGATCCTCCGAGAATCTCAGGACGCCCGAATCCGGGAATCAGAAAGAAACAAAGGGCGAAGAAGGATCCGACAGTTCCCGGCGCCACCGGCGCATAGCCGGTGAACAGTCCTGTGGCGATCGCCCGGACAACGAACGAAGGTGGTTCAGGCCTGTTGGTCAACGTTGCCACTCCAGATCTCACGGAGGAATGATCTGTTGTCGATCAGATAGAGAACAGCGGTCCCGACCGTGGAGATGGTGACGACCAGCATCATGCCGAACAGGACATCAGGGTTCATCAGAGCATCGATTGCTTCACCGAACTCCCTGTAGACCGGTGGAATGGACCGGGCAACATAGAGGATGAGAATGTAGTAGATGACTATGAACTGGCCGAATGTCTTTGCCTGCGCACTTTTCGATGTAACGATCGGACGGTCAAGGTACTCGGCATAGCTGCGGAGTCCTGTGATGGCAAAGTCGCGGATGATCACGATCCACACCATCCACGCATCCACCAGATCGAGGGAAACATACGCAAGGAGAGCAGCAGAGGAGAGGATCTTGTCGGCGAGCGGATCCAGAAATTTCCCCCAGCGGGAAATCGATTCGAACTTTCGCGCTGCCCATCCGTCATACCAGTCAGTCAGCGCCGCAACGACAAACACGACAAGAGAGGCCTGGCGGGCGACGGGATGATCGGAGAGAAGCAGATAGGCAAACAGGGGAGTGAGGAGGATCCTCAGCAGGGTCAACTGGTTCGGGAGCGTCAACTGGAGGTCAAGCCGTGGCACGTGCAGTCTTGGATAGTGAGTAGAGGTTACGCTGCGATGACGATCGGCACCCGGGGACGTGCGTGATGATGAGGTTGAACAAAAAAGCCATCAATGCGATGGCTCAGATCTGTTGCTCAACCGGGAAGAGACAGCAGTCAGGCCGCCTTGAGAACACGGTTTGACTTGATGCACGCAGCGCAGACTTTGATGCGAACCGTTCTTCCATCCACGCGGGCGCGGACGTTCTGGAGATTCGGAAGCCACCGACGGCGGGTCCGGTTATGGGCGTGACTGATGTTGTTGCCGCTGACCGGCCTCTTGCCGCACATCTCACAAACTTTTGCCATGATATTCAGATCCTGATAATTGAGAAGCCTCAATATAGAAAAAAAAGGTTCTGCCTGCAAGCGGGGAGGGAAGGCCGGTTGAATATCTGTCGCTATTTGCTTAGAATCGTCAAAACATGATCCTTGCAATCGAAACCTCGTGTGATGAGACGTCTGCCGCCATTCTCTCGAATGGTGCCGTGCTGTCCAATGTCATTTCCTCCCAGATGATTCATTCACAGTATGGCGGGGTGGTGCCGGAACTCGCGTCAAGAGCACACCTCAGGGCCCTTGAAGCGGTGACGAATGCAGCTCTCCGGGCTGCCGGGATTGAAAAGAATGAAATTACCGGCGTGGCCGCAACAAGCGGACCGGGCCTTGCCGGGGCACTCCTGGTCGGCCTTATGTTCGGGAAAGGGATTGCCTGTTCCCTGGGTGTTCCCTTTGTCGGGGTCAATCACCTTGAAGGGCACCTCTATTCCAACTCGCTCGGGGATGCGGGGCCGGAGCATCCTTTTCTCTGCCTGATCGTCTCGGGAGGACACACTGCCCTCGTTCTTGTGAGACAGTTGTTCGAGTATCAGGTGCTCGGGCAGACAAGAGACGATGCGGCAGGAGAGGCGTTTGATAAGGTAGCCAAAATGCTCGGCCTGGGCTATCCGGGGGGTCCGTTGATCGACAAACTGGCACAGGAGGGAAATCCGGAAGCGGTCAGGTTTCCACGGTCGTTTCTTGAGGAGGGATCGCTTGATTTCAGTTTCAGCGGTCTGAAGACCGCAGTGCTTTACCACCTCAGGGACAGGGGGCTGATGTATCCCGAAGAAGAAGGTGCATCGATCGATCGGGGAACGATGGCGGATGTGGCAGCATCGTTTCAGGAAGCGGTTGTGGATGTTCTTTCAGCAAAGACGATCGAGGCAGCCACGCGCACAGGGACTGACCGGATTACCATTGCCGGCGGTGTCTCTGCCAACTCGCTTCTCAGGTCCCGCATGCAAAGCGAAGCGGCCCGCAAGGGGATGACGCTCCACTATCCGCGTGCGGAATACTGCATGGACAATGCCGCTATGATCGGTTACGTCGGCTGGCTCCGCTTGAAGCATGACAGGGCCTCCGGCCTTGAACTTGGTGTGGAGGCAAATCTTGTTCTTTGAATATCGTGCGGGTGCGCGGGGAGGCAGGCTTGGCTGAAGAGAACGGCCCGAGAAAGAACCGGTCCCTGAAAATTGCCGTCGTCTCCGGCATTATCGTGGTCGCGGCCATTTCGATCTTCGTCCTGAATCTGTTCTACGGTCCAAACATATTCCCGGATGAGGACACCAAGGTGTTCTATGTTTCCCGCGGGCAGTCGTTCGCCCAGATTGCTGACTCGCTGGTCGGGGCCGGGATTGTGAGAGACCGTTCCTGGTTTGTCTTTGTCGCGAAGATCTTCGGCGGGGCGGACCGGATGCAGGTCGGCAAATACAGGTTTACCTCCGGTGCCTCCAATACCGATATCTTCTTCTCCCTGAGGGAGGGGGCGGGGATCATGACGATTCCTGTTCTCCTTCCCGAGGGGTCACGGGCGACACGCTTCGCGGCACGGCTCGCAAGAATGATCGGAACCGATTCGACAAGGTATATGGACCTGGTCACCAACGAACGTTTTGCCCGGTCGCTCGGGATCGGGAAACGGTCACTCGAGGGTTACCTCATGCCGGACACGTACTACTTTACATGGCAACAGGAGGAAGAGAGCATCATCCGGGCTCAGGTCGCCGAGTTCTGGAGATTTTTTTCCGATTCACTGCGGGCCAGGTCTACTGAAATCGGGATGTCGATGCACGATGTGATTACGCTCGGATCGATCGTGGAGGGGGAGATTGTGCTCAAAGAAGAGGCAGCAAGAGTTGCCGGTGTCTATCATAACCGGCTTCGGAAGGGAATGCTGCTTCAGGCCGATCCGACCATCCAGTTTTTTGTCCCCGGCGGCCCCCGCCGCCTCACGTACGCCGACCTGAAGATCGACCATCCCTATAACACGTACCGTCGGAAGGGGCTTCCTCCCGGACCGGTCAACAATCCGGGGAAGGCAGCTATCCTCGGGACCCTGTTTCCCGAAAGCCATCATTACTACTACTTCGTTGCGGACGGGAAGGGGGGGCACAGGTTCTCCACGTCGTATTCCGAGCATCTCCGGAACGTCAAAACCTTTCGCCGCGACCGGGCCCGCCGCGCAAAAGAAGAGGCCGCGAAAGCCAGATGAGGTCAGTTTGAGACGAACCCGTTCGGTACTGCTGGCTCCGGCAATGTTCCTGATTCAGTGTGCCGGCCAATCCCCGCCTCCCGGTGGTCCGGTCGAC
>JAOUDE010000395.1 GCA_029859455.1 Ignavibacteria bacterium
AGTCCCTTTTCCGGCTGGTCGAATTCAGTCGCGGATTCCGTGATCAGGAAGAAATTGTCACTCGTTATGGGCATGACCCTGTAGGTCACCGCGCGCGGGATCACGATATAGTCACCCTTTTCGAACTCCATCGGACCGAAGTCCGTTTCGATCGTCCCCTCACCGCGATGGATGAAATAGAGTTCATCTGCGTCAGCGTTCCTGTAATAGTACGGCATTGGTTTCGAGCGCCGCGAAACCGAGACCGTTAAATCGTCGTTCCCGATAAAAGGGACCGGAGCACCCTTCGGGTCGTTCAGATCACTCGGTTCCAGCTTGTTCAGATCGAAGCAGTGCGGACGGAGCTTTCCCTCGAATCGTATCCAGCCGGTGGGAGGATTCGCGTGATACAGATGTGCTGATTTCCCGAAAAAACCTTTGCGCCCATGTTCTTCCTCGAACGTTCCCTCCGGAAGCCCGACGTGGGCCTGACGGGTTGTCTTCCCCTTTTTAAGCGGAAACATGAAAACTCCTTCCTGAATACGATGGTGAAGCAGCACAAAAATATACAACCTTGTCGGTCAAACGGCAACAGGTTCTGACCGCTCCCACCCCCCCTCTTAGCGGAGAAGAACGAGCTTCCTCGTTGTGGTGAAACTCCCTGCATTGATGGTGTAGAGGTAGATCCCGCTCGCTAGTTCTCCGGCATCGAAAGTCACCTCATATGTACCCGGTTCCTGGTATTCGTGTACCAGATCTGCCACGGTTTGGCCGAGCAGATTGACGACGCTGACGTAGACCGGGGAACCCTCGCGGATCTGGTATCGGATCGTCGTTAGAGGATTGAAAGGATTGGGGTAATTCTGATACAGTGCGTAGACCTCGGGTACTCCATCGTCCGTTTGTTTCACACCGACCACGGCGAGGATCTCTTCCCACCTCGTCACGGCTTGGTCAGAATGAGCCTGAAGCGAGGGGAGGTCGGAACCACCTGCGATGCCGAATCCGAGCTGGAGTGTGGCCCCGGCATCGATGCTGAATGGCCCGGATGCAATCACAAAGAAGATGTCCCCTGGGCCCACGTTGCTCTGGGCGGTACCACCGCTGATCCATCCCCATTTTGCGGCTCTATCAATCGTGAGACCTGCGTTCACAAGCCCTCTGACACCCGTTGCACCGGCGAACGCGCGTACGCCTATGTACGGGGCATCAGGCGTATTGTTGTCCCAGGCGTAGGCGAGGTCTCTCGTGTCATCATAGCCGGTCATGTTGGTGGAAAAATTGCCGATGTCCCAGTCATAGAACTGACCAACGTATAATCCGGTGATCGCTCCAGCCGTCAGGTTGGTGATCTCATACCGTATCAGAACGAAATCCGAGTCGTCGACAGACGAGAACGCATAAGAGTGCTGATCCACCCGCAATCCGATCACGTTGCTCGCGGGAGCACTCGAATCACTGAACCATGCATAACCATCCTGGTTGGAGATCGAGCCCGGGGTCTCGAGCTGGTAGATGGTTCTTGCGAGAAAGTCATTGTCCTGTGATTGCTGAGAGGCAATCCGGACATTGTTCACCAGCCGGGTGGAAGAGGTCCCGATGATGAGACCGCCTTCAAAAATATGATTCAGGCTCGATGAAGGATAGAGAACACCGATCCCCTGGGTGTTGTTCGGATAGTCATTGTAGCCGAGCCTGCCGTTGTTGGCCATCGTCACATGGAAGTCATTGACCTGGTGTGACTGGAATGTGGGGTTGACAACGACGGTCAGCCACTGGTAGTCCTCATAACTGCCATCGGTGATCAGCATCTTGAGTGTGGCGACATGGCCGGCCGGTACGTTCGACGCTATGGAGATCCTGAATGGCGCGCTGTCATTTCGGATCTCCTCCAGCGTCCCGAGCGAACCGATAGCAAAATCTCCATCGACGATGGTCAGGTACGCGCTGGTCCCGGTGAGGGTCACGCTCGCGTTCGTTGTGGGAGCGAGGAAGTTCGTAAATGTGACGAACAGATCAATTGTCTCGTTCGGTTCCGGATTGCCGTTGTTGTTCCCTCCGGCGGAGTCGCTGATCACGAAGGCTGAACCGCGGATGGATGACGGATCCTCTGTCAGCGCCCGGAATGCATTCACGCGCCCGTAACCGAGGAGGTCCGTATAACCGGGGTTGATGCCGTTGATATCGTCCGATGTCACCCTCATTCTCTCGCCGATCTGTCGCGCTGTGAGCCCTGGATTCATCGCCTTGATCAGCGCAGCGGCACCTGCGGCATGCGGACTTGACATGGAGGTTCCAAACAGTGTCGCGTAGCTGGAAGGATAGTAGGTTGAAACGACCGCGTCGCCGG
>JAOUDE010000084.1 GCA_029859455.1 Ignavibacteria bacterium
GAGAACAACTGCAGGGAGCGGAGGATTCGCTTCAGACGTTCCGGGACAGAAACCGGAAGGTCAGTGATTCACCGGGGCTGCTGCTTCTCCAGGAGAGGCTCCTGCGGGCGGTCCACCTTTCGTCGGCGACGTTTGTTGAACTCACCAAGCAGTACGAGCTTGCCAAGATTGACGTTATCAAGAATACCACCGTGGTGAACATCCTCGACCCAGCCAGACCACCGACCATCAGATCCCGGCCACGACGGGTCCTGAACACCGGATTATCAGTCATCGCTGTTGTAGTCATTCTCTCGATCTACTATTCGGGAATAGGAAGGAAACGGGTGGAGGGGTGAGCCTCGTCGCTGTCATGGTGCCGTCATGCCGGCTACTCCGTCGAGACAATGAATCATGACGGTTTGGTGGTCCGCGGGTTAAAACACGCAGGGTGGAGCAGCGCAGACTATCTCGTTCTTCCTCTCCTGTGGTTCCTGACAACCCCTTTTTTCGTTCGCGCCCTTGGCGAGGATCTGTACGGCATCTGGATGCTTGTCAACGCGCTCATCGCATTCTCTTCCCTCCTCGGTCTTGGCATGAGTGATGCAGCCGTCCGTTTCATTTCAAGGTCGGCGCCTCCAGGGGACAAGGAAACGGTGTCGGTGATGGTCCGGTCCATCGGGACGGTGTATCTGATTGTCGGGGTGGTCACGGCCGGGCTCACATATGCCCTTGCCCCTCTTCTGGTTACCATGCCGTTCCGGGTTGCTCCGGTCCTGGTCGGAGAGGCGACGACAGCTGTACGGGTCGGTTCCGTTATTGCCGCAGCGCGGCTTCTTGACACTTTGTTCGTTTCAGTTCTTCAGGGGTTCGAACGGTTCGATCTCATGGCAAAGGTCAGGGGACCGTTCCAGGTTCTCACCATGCTTCTGAATGTCGTGATTGTGCTGAACGGAGGGGGAGTCGACGCTGTGCTCGCTGCAACCTTCATCGTCCTCCTTCTCTCGCTGATGACGAAAGTCGTGATGGTCAGATCGCGCCTCCTTCCCGGCCTTTCACTGAGGCTGTCGATCAGTCGGAGTGTTTTGCGAAGAGTGATGCCATTCAGTTTCAATTCATGGGTTCAGGGGCTTGGAAGTCTGTTGAGCGGCCAGGTCGACCGTCTCCTGGTTGCGTCGATAGCCGGATCAACCGCTCTCACGTACTACGCCGTTTGCGTCTCCCTGGCCCAGCAGATTCATGCGCTTCTTTCCCATTCTTTCGCGTTTCTGCTCCCGATGACCAGTGGGAAGGTCCTTGAAGACGACAAGTCCGTCCTCCGCAGAATATTCTTCAATGCCATGAACGGGGTGACCCTGATAGCTTTGGGGCTCGGCATACCGCTGTTTCTTGCCGCGAACCAGCTTCTCACACTGTGGATCGATTCATCGTTTGCGGTTGAGGCGACAGGTCTTCTGGAGGTCTTCGTTGTGGTGTTTGTCCTTCTTTCAACCAGTATTGTTCCGCACTACATGATGAACGCGACGGCACTCTATCCCCTGAATACGCTCCTCGGGCTCGCCAATGGGGCCGTTATTGCACTTTCGACTTTTGTTCTCATCCCTGTTGCAGGTATTGCCGGTGCCGCCTTTGCCAGATTGTTTGGACTCCCGGTGAGTCTGATCGGGAGAGCAGCGGTGCATCGTCGCCTGCTTGGGGACCACCGCCGGATGGGACCGTTCGTCATCTTCGTTCCCATCATATCCATTTTTGGATTCCTCTATCTGATTGAGGCTCCATCGCTCATCATGGTTGCTTCTCCATGGATCCTGTTTGCAGTGATTGGAATCTCGACGGCAATAGGCGTTTTTGCATCGTGGCGGTTTCTCAGACGCTACAACACAATCCCGCCGGCCGCAGGATCAGGGGTCGGTTCTGTCGATGAGAGTATGTCCTGACCCGCGATGGAGACTGCCGCGCTCATAACGACTTGTGGTCACAATATCGGCGATGATATGGTGCGGAAGGGGATTCTCTACCTGCTGGAGGAGACCGGCCGCACGTACCGGCCGGAACTGATCCACAAGCATTTTCCGGTCACCGTGAGGAAGCGATGCGGGTGGATCCATGCTTCAGGCGTTACCCGGGTGCTGGATCGAATCAGCAGTCGTATCAACCCGCATCTCTCTGAGGTGCTCGATCGTCTTCCGATCAATCAACGCTTCGACAAAATCCTGAGTGCAGACCTGATCGTCCAGTGCGGGGCGCCCGTCTTCTGGTGCTTCGATGACGGGAACGGTGCCCACAGGAATGAATGGTACGTGCCCCTCATGATAAAACGGTACAAAGCATTCGGGAGGCGAGTCCCATTCCTGAATATTGGCGCCGGTTCCTGCCAGCCATACGGCAATAACGGATCTGAGTGCTCAACCAACCGGGAGTGCAGGGCCTACATCAGCGACCTCCATGCCGCAGCTTCGCTGACTGTCGTTCGTGATCCTCTTGCGGGGAATATTCTCTCCGGTCTCGGCCTTGAAGCTGTTCTGCTCCCCTGTCCGTCATTGTTTGCACGGGATCGCCTGAACGTTGACCCGGGTCCGTCGGAATACGTTGCAGTCAACTTTATGCCGCTAGGTGGTCACTACACGCTCGGACAGGAGATCAATCCCGCGCGATGGAGGTCCGAGTTCGGCTCGTTCCTCAGAGCATCTTCCACAAGTGTCCGACTTGTTCTGGCGTGCCACACACGGCATGAGTTTGCTGTTGCGCGCAGGTACTTTCCCGACGTTCCGCGGCGGTTTCTTGCAACTGCTGAGGAATCTCTCCGATTCTATTCAAAGGCTTCCACATTTGTGGGATCGCGGGTCCATGGAGCAATGGCTGTTGCGAGTTTCGGCAGACCCGCATTTGTTGCCGGTAACGATACGCGCGCGCGAACGGTTGAGCCGATCGGTTGCGCACATTCGTTTGTCGAACAGACAGACGCGAAGAGTCTGGAGACGGCGCTCTCACGAATGCTGAACGATGCAGAGCATTTCGCGGGGCGGATGGAGAAGATCAGAAAAGAGACATATCTCCGGTACATGGATATTTTCAGCTTTCTGAATGAACCGGTTTCCGGGATGGCCGGAGCATGAAGACCGGCGCACCAATCAAGCAGTTCTTCTCGTGGGCGAAGACGGGACTTGAGTATGTTTTCAACAGCGCACTGCAACTCCTCGCCCTTTCCGGGTTGATGAACAGCGGAAAGGGTGGGGAGCGTCAGCGCGTCCTGCTGTCCCGGTGTGATTCGATCGGTGATTTGATCCTGTTCACCGCAGCACTGCCATCCTACAGAGCCCTGTTCAGTGATGCTGAATTGATACTCGTTGTCGGGGCAGACGCTGCACCCCTTGTGAGTGATTGTCCGTGGGTTGATGAGATCTGGGTTCTGGACAAATCAAGGTTCAGAAAGAGCATTAAGGAGCGCTGGCGCTGGTTTGATCGGTTGCAGGGGGGAGGGTTTGACATTGCGGTCAATGCGATCTACTCCAGGTCATTCGACCAGTTCGATTGCATTGCGGGGTGGACCGGTGCTCCCAGGCGGATAGCCCATCGATGTCTTGATCGATACAAACCGCGGAATGCTTCAGGGCTGTTCTACAACGAACTGGCGCCCGCGACCGCGGAGTGGAAACCGGAAACAGAGAGAAACGCAGATCTGCTTGGATATCTGGGCTGGCGTGAGACCGGCCCTGACGCATCGCAGATATGGACCTCCGACGAGGACAGGTCAGCCTCCCGTCGACTGCGCGCTGACCGGTCACCGTACGGTGTTGTTGCTCCGGGGGGAGGGTTCCCCGAAAAACGCTGGAGTCCGGAGTTGTTTGCAGAGACGATTTCTCAGATCAGCCGTCACCGCACGCTGCACTGGTATGTGACTGGTACTGAAACGGAGGGGCAGCTATGCGCGACGGTCACACGGATCCTCAGGGAGCGGCTGGTTGAAACCACCGACCTCTCCGGGCTGACGACGCTTGGAGCATTCGCAGATCTGATCGAACATTCCGAACTTGTCCTTGGCAATGATTCATCGGCAATTCATATCGCCCGTGCTCTTGATGTTCCGGCGGTTTTCGTGCTTGGTGGAGGCCATTACGGGCGTTTCTTTTCCGGGCAGCCGGAAAAATCGATTGTCCCGGTCATACATCAACTGCCATGTTTCCAGTGTTACTGGCAATGTATCCTTCCTGAGCATGAGTGCATCACCAGGGTCTCTCCTGACGAGATGGTTGAAGCAGTGTTGGGGCTCCCGAAGTTTCGCAGAGAGTTGACATGATATCGTCCGAGGTACTATCGGGAGCTGGAACCGGCCACCGGCATGTTGAACCATACCTGGCAGACAGGTGGATCCTGGGAGCAATTCTGCTCGTCTTGTTGGGGGCGATCCATCTGAATCCGCTGATAGGCTCCGGAATGCTGGCCCTTCTCCTTATCAGCTGGACAGCATGGTATTTCCCGATATTCACACTCGTTTTGACGGTTGTTCTGGGACAGATCGTCCAGCACGAGATAGCCCCGGTACTGGGGCTTCCGACGGAAGGACTGGGAATGGGCGGTGTCAACATCCGGCTTTCGGACCTTCCACTCGCGGGGATTGCCGGCGTCACCTTGTTGAGGTTTCTGAAAGGAGAACACCAGACCAGAGCTCTGATGTCCGGTGCATCAGTTTTGTTGCTCGCGTATTTCGCGTTCCAGATTTTCCGGAACCTGGGGACGTTCGGAATCAGCGCCCTCGGTGAATTCAGGACATACTGGCATGTTCTGCTCCTCGTACCATATGTCGCGATCAATTCTGATACACCGGAACGGCGGATTACGATTATGAAGACGCTGATCCTGCTTGCGTTCTCCAATCTGCTCTGGGCAGTTCTCCGAGGCGGTGTGCTTTATGGATTCGGATTCAGCGCCTATGATAAATGGCTCAGCAGTTTCGGTTCGCTGTCCCTTGTTTTCGGTGCTCTTGCGTTCGTCCTTCTGAGAAGAACGGGCGCAATCCTGGCCGGGCCGTGGCTGGCCGGAATGATCACTTCTCTGGTGGCTTCGGTTCTGGTGATCGCAGGCTCCCGGTCGGCCTGGCTGGTTGGTATTGTCGGGGGCATACTGGTGGCCCGTTCCCGCATCACGATCCGCAACGCCGGGTTTGTTTCCCTGGTTATTCTTCTCAGCGGGGGCCTTCTCATCATTCCGTTCAGTATCTCAGGAATCGATCCGATCCGGTTCCTTACCGAAAGGCTGCTCGCCCTCACAGATTTCCAACAGGATCCAACCTCTGCATGGCGTTACTATTTCTGGATCTCATCGGTTGAAACGATCTCGAAGCAACCATGGCTCGGAACAGGCTTCGGACCACATTTCGACATTTTTGTCCCTGAACTGAATGAGGTGTTTACAACATCGCCGCACAACCTCTACCTCACCATACTCTCACAAACCGGGATTCTCGGACTCTTCCTGTATGTATGGTGGGTGATCGGCATCGGCCGTAGATGCAGGACCGTATCAACAGGCTCGATTGACCAGGCGATCGCCCGCCTCTCCTTCATCACGCTGATCGGTCTTCATCTGTACGCACTTGCCTTTTCGTTCGAAAAGGATTTTACAAGCTGGGCTATAGTCGGAGTTGGACTAGCAGCATCCATTTATCCCCGAAACCAAAAGAAGATTCCGGAACTCCGTGAATAGCCCGGGATCGGAGTTTCCGAGAATCACGATCATTACACCCTGTCTCAATGGAGGGCGGTATATCGCGCAGGCTTTGGCAAGCGTGCGTCGTCAAAACTACCCGGCAGTGGAGCACCTGGTGATCGATGGCGGATCGAGCGATGATACGTCCGCCATCGTCCGGCAGTTCAGCCATGCAACGTTCATCTCGGAGCGGGATGGAGGCCAGACAGAAGCGATCAACAAGGGACTGCGGAGAGCTTCCGGCGAGATCATCGGGTGGCTGAACAGCGATGATTCTTATCAGCCGGGAGCATTGCATGCCATCGCGCGGCGCTTCCGTGAATGTCCAGACGCCGATCTTGTCTACGGGGCAATGCAGTTTGTGGACCGGGACGGTCACTTTATCAGGCCGGTTCCGAATACACCGTTCGACAAGAACATGTTGTTCTATTACGGGTGCTATATACCTTCGACCGCAACGTTCTGGCACCGGCGTATCATTGATGACGGCCACCGTCTTGATGAGAGCTTTCGGGTTGCGATGGACTGGGAGTGGTTCCTTCGACTCGCCGTCCTTGGCTATCGTTTTCATTTCCTGAATCGGACTCTTGCCTCGTTTACGAGAAGAGAGGACAGTGTGAGCGCCACGAACGCCTCTCTGGAACGGGAGGAGAGGGAAAGGATCTGGCAGATGTACCGTGACCATTTCAGGACAGCCCGGATCGGAACCGTGCACCGCTCTCTGATCTGGTACTGGTTTCGTTTGAAACGTGTGCTTTTGAAAGCGACACAGGGGTCAGAGTAAGGCCCCGATGTCAGCTCTGTGCCCGGATCGATTGTGAACATCCTCCTCCTTCATACGAAGTACCGGGAGCCCGGCGGGGAAGACCGTGTGTTCGATCATGAGCGCGCTCTTCTTCTTGAACAGGGAGAGCAGGTTTCGGTCGTGCTGGAATCGAACCGGGATGACGTCAATACCCGGAGACCGGTCTGGTTGAAACATTCACTCTGGTCCCGCCCCGTCGCCACAAGAATCGGCGAGATCATACGCCGGGATCGACCGGACGTTGCGCATATCCATAACACGTTTTTCCGCCTGTCGCCGGTTGTGTATCATACGCTGGGCACGGCCGGGATTCCGATTGTCCAAACCCTTCACAACTACCGCTGGATTTGTCCGGCCGGTACGCTGTACCGAGATGGCGGGGGGTGTGAAGAGTGCATTGGAAAAAAGGTTCCGTTTCCGGCAGTTGTTCATGCCTGTTACCGGAACAGTCTGGTCGCATCTGCAGGATTGGTCGCGATTGTGGGGGCTCATAACATCCTCAACACACTGTTGACACATGTTGACCTCTTCATCAGTCCGAGTCATTTCCTGCGCGCCAGATATATCGAGGCAGGCTTCCCGGCCGATCGCATTGTTGTAAAGCCTCATGCGGTCCCGAATCCCGGCGGGATGAGGGGACAATGCGAGGGTCCGGCCCTTTTCGTCGGCAGGTTATCCGAAGAGAAAGGTGTTCGCATTCTCTTCTCAGCCTGGCGGCAGATGCACGATATTCCGCTCCTGGTCGCGGGGGATGGTCCCTTGCGCGGTTTTGCCGGGAAGATGATCAGGGACTATGGTATGCGGAACGTGCGGCTTTTGGGCCAGCAAACTCCCGCGGAAATGGTTTCACTGATAAAGAGCTGCTCGATGCTGGTTGCGCCTTCGGCCGTGCCTGAATCCTTCGGGCTTGCGATCATTGAAGCGTTCTCGGCGGGGGTCCCGGTCATCTGCGCCGGACATGGTGCCGCTGTCGAGCTGGTGAAGGATGGACATTCAGGTCTTCATTGCCATCCCCGCGATCCGGCCGATCTGGCGGCGAAAGTCCGTCTGCTGTTTCGGGATCAGGCGGAGCGTCTCCGGCTTGGAAAGAACGGATACCAGCAGTTTCTCGAGCACTATTCTCTCGAATCAAACTACAGGAAGTTGACGGCTGTGTACGCGACGGCGAGGAACAACCGGAATGAGCGTGAAGACAGAACACCTGCTTGACACACCTGTCCATGCGGTGACCTATCACGAGGTCCTTTCAGCAGTCACCGGCTGGATTGCAGACCATGACAGGAAGGCTGCGACCATCGTTCACACAAATGCTCTTACGCTTGTCACCGCCCAGGAGGACCGATCATACAGAGAGGTCGTTCGCGGGGCGGATTTATCGTTGCCTGATGGAATGCCGATTGTCTGGCTGCTCCGCCGGAGGGGATTCCGGATGCAGTCCCGCATCTATGGTCCGGACCTGTTGGTCGCCCTGGCTGAACAGGCCGCGGCAAAGGGATGGCGGTGCTTTCTGTATGGCGGTGCACCGGGTGTGCCTGAAGCGGTAGAGAGAACTCTTGAAGATCGATTCCCGGGAATTCTGATTGTGGGGACCTGTTCCCCTCCGTTCCGCCCGTTGACAGCGGATGAAGATGATGAGATCTCGGCCATGATCAGGGCGGCCCGGCCCGATATCCTCTGGGTTTCCCTGGGGGGGGCGAAGCAGGATCGGTGGATCGCGGAGCATCGAACCAGACTCGGCCCCTGTGTCATGCACGGCGTCGGTGCGGCTTTCGACTTCCTCGCCGGAAAGGTTCCTCAGGCGCCCCGGTGGATGATGAATGCCGGACTTGAGTGGCTCTTCCGCCTCCTGGTTGAGCCGCGGAGGCTCTGGAAACGGTACACGGTAAAGAATTTCAAGTTTTGTTATTATGTGATGACCCGCGAGATATTGAGGCGGGCGAAAACAAGGGAGAATATTTGAAGAGAGCATTCATAACCGGAATCACCGGACAGGACGGTTCGTATCTGGCGGAGTTTCTGCTTAACCGGGGATATGAGGTCCACGGTATCATCCGCCGCTCAAGTTCATTCAATACGCAACGGATCGATCATATCTACCAGGATCCGCACGAGCCGGATGCCCGGTTGTTCCTGTATTACGGGGACCTCACCGATCTCGGCGTGATGACAGATATCCTTTACTCTGTCCGTCCCTCGGAAGTGTATCACCTTGGTGCACAGTCCCATGTTCGTGTATCGTATGATCTCCCGGAATACACAGGCACAGTAACCGGATTGTCGACAACGAGAATCCTTGAGGCAATCAGGCGGAGCAGTCTGAAGACACGATTCTATCAGGCTTCGTCGTCTGAGATGTTCGGTCTCGCCCCTCCTCCCCAGAATGAAGAGACAGGTTTTCAGCCGCAGAGTCCGTATGCCGCGGCTAAGGTCTATGCGTACTGGATGACCAGGAACTATCGCGATGCATACAGGATGTTCGCCGTGAACGGCATCCTGTTCAATCATGAGAGCCCGCGGAGGGGTGAGACATTTGTGACCAGGAAGATCACGGCGGGCCTTGCCAAGATCCTCAACGGGAAGGCCGAATGCCTGTATCTTGGCAACCTGGACTCCAGACGTGACTGGGGTTATGCCCCGGAGTTTGTTGAAGCAATGTGGCAGATGCTCCAGCTTGGTGATCCTGAGGACTTCGTCCTCGGCACAGGAGAGAGTCATTCCGTCCGGGAATTCGTGATGGAAGCGGCATCGTACTGCGGCATCGAGATCGAATGGAGAGGGGAGGGTGAAACAGAAGAGGGAGTCGTCCGGAGCTGTGCACAGGGTGTCGCGGACAAGGTGAAGCCGGGAGTGGTGATTGTCCGGATCGATGAACGCTATTATCGCCCCGTGGAAATTCCTGTGCTCCGCGCAGATATGACAAAAGCCCGTCGTGTGTTGTCATGGGAGCCGAAGGTCAGGTTCAAGGATCTGGTCAGCATTCTCCTGGATCATGACTTGCGATCCGCCGGCATGATACCTCCGGGAGATGGCTTTCGCGCTCTCGAA
>JAOUDE010000085.1 GCA_029859455.1 Ignavibacteria bacterium
TACACGGGATGAAGCACGTCGCATTCTGATGGAGAACATGATCCGTGACGCGCGGACATCGGCGGCACAGAAGATCAAGGAAATTCAGGATACCGCAAGAGATGAGGCCCGAAAAGAGGCGCGTAAACTGGTGGTCCAGGCAATCCAGCGTACGGCAGCTGACCACTGCGTCGAAACCACCGTCAGTGTGCTGAACATCCAAAGTGATGAAATGAAGGGGAGAATCATCGGCCGCGAGGGGCGCAACATCCGGGCGTTTGAGGCGGCCACCGGTGTCGATGTGATCGTCGACGATACCCCGGAGGCTGTTATTCTCTCCGGTTTCGATCCGTTCCGGCGGGAGGTCGCGAGGATCTCGCTCGAACGTCTCATGGCGGACGGCCGGATTCATCCTGCCCGGATCGAAGAAGTGGTTGAGAAAGTCCGTGGAGAACTGGACGAGGAACTGATCAAGACCGGGGAGAACACTTTGATTGAGATCGGGTCACCCGGAGGGCACAAAGAGATCCTCTCGCTGGTAGGCAGGATGAAGTATCGGTCGAGCTATGGACAGAATATGCTTCAGCACAGCATCGAGGTTGCGTTCCTGACAGGGCTGATGGCATCTGAACTGGGGCTGGAGTCCCGCCTTGCAAAACGCGCCGGCCTGCTCCATGATATCGGCAAGTGTGTTGATAAATCAATCGAGGGTCCGCACGCCCTGCTCGGATCAGAGGTCGCCAAAAAGTGTGGCGAGCATCCATTTGTCATCAATGCGATCGGCGCCCATCATGATGACATCCCAATGGAGTCACCGATCGCCGCACTCGTTCAGGCGGCGGACGCAATCAGCGGTGCCCGACCCGGTGCCAGGAGAGAATCGGTCGAAGGGTATGTCAAGCGCCTCGAGAAACTGGAGGCGATCGCCCAGTCGTTCGAAGGGGTCGCAAAGACGTACGCCATCCAGGCCGGACGAGAGATTCGTATCGTTGTGGAGCAGGACCGGGTCGATGACCGGATGGCGGACCAGCTTGCCAACGAAATAGCAGCAAAGATTCAGCACGCAATGGAGTACCCCGGACAAATCAAGGTCACTGTAATACGGGAATTCAGATCGGTTGCCTACGCGAAATAAGAGAACGCTTCACTCCCCCGGGCTGATCGTCGGTGTCACGGGAGGAATAGGATCGGGCAAGAGTACTCTCTGCCGCATTCTCAAGAAGAGAGGACGAACTGTGTTCTCGGCAGACCAGATCGGGATCGCGCTTGCGAACGAGGATCCTTCCGTCCGATCCCGGATCACTCGGGCGTTCGGTCGTGAAGCGTATGGGGAGAATGGAGAACTGGATCGTCCTTTTCTCGCTGCGAAAGTTTTCCGCAGCCCGGTAATGCTTGCACGGCTTAACAAAATCATCCACCCGGCAGTACTCCGAACGATCCAGCGCTCCGTTTCACTCCTGCCGAAGAAACAAAAACTTCCCTATGTCGTAATTGAGTCGGCACTCATTTATGAGGCCGGCCTGCAGAGCTCATTCGACTACATCGTTCTTGTCGATGCTCCGGTTGCACTGCGGGTGGTGAGATCAACCAGTTCATCACGGTTTTCCAAAGCTGAGGTGCGTCGCCGGTCGAAAAACCAGATCCCTGCCAGGATCAAACGCCCGCTGGCGGATTTCGTTGTTGTCAACCGCGGGAGTCTCAGGAGTCTGGAGAGGAACGCCAGGTTCCTGGATGAAACACTATCCAGAATGGCCCTTTCTTCATCAAAACGGCCCTAATCGGCTTCTTCTACGTGCGTGAGGGTTGTAAGCAGGAATTAAACTTTTTGTCGATCTGTTCTTTGTAAGCCTTGACAAACAATAAAGAGAGGCGTATATTTGTCGCGGCCAAGTTATACCGGCATTTCACTGAAATGAATGTCGAACAACAAAGTCACAATCCCTCAACCCTTTATCATATGGAGGATCTTTATGCTTAAGCGAGTTGCTACCACACTGGTTGTTGTTGCGCTTGTGGGAGGGACTGCACTAGCTGATGCAAAGATGGGAGGCGTTGCACGCCAGCTTTCGATGGGTGGTGCGGGTGCCAGAGGATTGGCAGTGAACCCGTTCATCTGGGATGATGCAACCCAGATGTACATCAACCCTGCCTTCGGAAGCATGTACAAAGACTATGCATGGATCAACGTTGGCGGCGGCGGACTGACAGGCGTTACAACCACGAACGACGGGTATGGCCTGCAGCACGGCGGCATGAATTTTTCACTTGGCAACAATCTCACGGTCGGTACGATTCTGAGCCATGACGGGACATCCGCCAATACGGTAGCCGGAGCAATAGCACCCGGTGGTTTTGGTATCAATACGGGACTGCCTGTCACACCGGTCGAAGTCCTTCAGGCAATGGCATCGTACGGCATCAACAATAACACCAGCCTCGGCCTTCGGGTTCTCTACGGCTGGACAAGTAATGATGCAATCAACACTCCGGCGACCGGCACGAATGAGTTTACTGCCAGTGTCATCGGTGCAACCGCTGGTATCCATGTCAACCTTGGATCAGGCAATGCGATCGAAGGCAGCGTTTCGTTTGCTTCGAGCACTGCTGACGATAAAGCGGGCCAGGGGACAACAGCTCTGAACGCCACTGCGAGCGGGACAGAAATCGGCGCGACGGTCCGGGCGAAACTCAAAGTGAACAACAAAGTCAATTTCATTCCTACGGCAGCATTCATATCAGCCTCAGGTGATGGAAGCAACGGTGCCGCAACGCCAACCACCGCAGATGTCACCGGTACGGCATTGGGCATTGGCGCCGGGCTCGATCTTACCGTCGGTGATTTCTACATGGCGGGTGGTGTTTCCTACGGAATGGTGAGTCAGGAAACAACGAACTCCACCGGAGGGACGAGCACGACAACAAAGAACACCAATACCGGTTTCCCGATCATTCAGGTCGGTGGCGAATGGGCATTTGTCGATTGGCTCACCGGCAGGGCGGGGTATATTCGTTCATTCACCACGTTCACAACGGAAAACACCGCAGGTGGAGTTACCTCTGAAACCAATTGGTTCCAGGGCGGAAGCACGGTCATTCTCGGTAGCTACAATGCAAACAACCTGGTTGTTTTCGGTCTGGCTGCCGCATTTGGCAATTTCTCGCTGGAAGCAACGGTCAGCGAGTCGGTATTACGCCGCGGGTTCGGGGTCATTGGATCCCAGGACAATCTGAATTCGTTTGGCTACGTTACAACAACGTATAATATCGACTGATTTCTTTTAGTAACCAGTTCACGGCGGCCCTGTACAATGGGGTCGCCGTTTTTGTTTCCGGGCCTCTCATGACACACCAGTTCGATTTCCTCGTTCTCGGCAGTGGCGTTGCCGGTCTGACCTATGCCCTGCGGGTAGCCCGCCACGGGAGTGTTGCCATTATTACGAAGAAAGAGCGGGCTGAGTCGAATACCAACTATGCACAGGGGGGAGTCGCTGCAGTTCTCTCTCAGGCCGACTCTGCTGATCTCCATATGAGGGATACGCTTTTGGCGGGGAGGGGACTCTGCCGGGAGGAAGCGGTCAGGAAGATGGTCAAGGAGGGGCCGGCGAGGATACGGGAGCTGGTCGAGCTGGGGGCCGATTTCACACGGGATGGGGATGAGTTCGATCTTGCTCGCGAGGGAGGGCATTCGGTCAGTCGAATCGTTCATGCGAAGGACATGACTGGTCGCGAAATCGAGCGAACTCTGCTCGATGCGGTATCGTCAACCTCGAATATCACGGTATTCGAGAACCATATCGCGGTCGACCTGCTCACCGCACACCAGGCTGAGGACGAAGAGATCCGGTTCCGGTCCCGACTTCAGTGCTGGGGAGCATACGTTCTGAATACCGGGGCGGCCCGCGTTGACCTCTTTCTGGCAAAGGTCGTGATGCTGTCCACCGGGGGATCAGGCCAGGTGTACCTGCACACGACCAACCCGGTGATTGCGACAGGGGACGGGATTGCGATGGCATACAGAGCAGGTGCGCGCGTGGCGAACATGGAGTTCATTCAGTTTCATCCGACCACCTTGTTCGGTTCCGGCTCACCTTCTTTCCTGATATCCGAGGCACTCAGAGGATTCGGCGCGCTTCTCCGAAGACAGGATGGTTCCGAGTTCATGAGCGGTTACGACGCGCAGGCGTCGCTCGCGCCCAGAGATGTGGTCGCCTATGCGATCGATCATGAGCTGAAGAAGAGGGGGGAGGAGTTTGTTCTTCTCGATATGACCCATCTTCCTGCTCCTGATATCAGGAGACGGTTTCCGCATATTTATGAAACATGCCGCTCACGTTTCAGGATCGACATTGCCAGCGAACCGATCCCGGTGGTGCCCGGAGCCCATTACTGCTGCGGAGGAGTTGAAACCGACCTGATGGGAAGAACGAACATCCGGGGACTGTACGCAGCGGGAGAAGTGAGCATGACCGGGGTCCACGGAGCGAACAGGCTTGCGAGCAACTCACTCCTCGAAGCCCTCGTCTTTTCTGCTTCCGCCGCATCTGATTCGATCTGCTTTCAAGAAGACCAGTCAGACCGGATTCCGCGCATGAAACCATGGGATGACAGCGGGACGCTGGACAGCGAAGAATGGGTCCTCCTCTCGCACGACCGCAAGGAAATCCAGCAGCTCATGTGGGATTACGTCGGGATTGTCCGGTCGGACGCGCGGCTCCGGCGGGCCTCCCGGAGGATACACCTGATTCGGGAGGAGATCGAGCAGTTCTATAAACGCACTCGCGTTGTGGATGAACTGGTTCAACTTCGGAATCTTGCTCTTTGCGCCGATCTGATCATCGCCTGTTCCGGCAGGCGCAAGGAGAGCCGCGGATTGTTCCGGAACACGGATTACCCTGAGAGAAATGACCTTCGATTCGGATCGGACACATATATAGACGAAGAGACAACCGGGGCACTCCTTGTTTGAGCCGTCGAGTTCTCGTATATTAATCCCGATGAGAGCATGAATCGTTCCGCATTCCTACCGGACCTTGACAAACCACGGTGCCATTGTGCCATCTTCGGCATTATCGGCCACGACGCGGCCGCTCAGATGGCCTATTACGGCCTTCATGCACAGCAACACAGGGGACAGGAAGGCTCTGGAATCGTCTCCGGAGAGATTGTTCCGTCCACAGGTCGCCATCGGTTTCATTCGCACAAGGGATTTGGCCTCGTCAATGAAGTTTATCGTAAGCATGGCGTTCTGACAGATCTCCTCCGCGGTGATATGGCGATCGGACATAATCGCTACTCCACTGCGGGTTCTTCGGCAAATAAGTCGAATATCCAGCCTTTCACCGTACTTTACCGTGACGGCAACCTCGCTGTCGCCCATAACGGCAATCTCACAAATTTCCGGTCGATCCGACAGCGCCTCCAGAACGAGGGAACCATCTTTCAGACTACCTCTGATACAGAGGTGATTCTCCACTTGGTTGCCAGGAGTCAGGAAGCGGATGAAGTCGGGAGGATCAAGGATGCCCTCCGTCAGATTCAGGGTGCATTCTCTCTTGTAATAATGACGGACAAGAAACTGATTGCTGCCCGTGATCCGCATGGCTTCCGCCCCCTTGCCCTCGGAAGGAAGGGAGATGCCTTTCTGGCCGCGTCCGAGACTGTTGCGTTCGACATCCTTGACGCGATCTATCTGCGGGACGTTCAACCGGGTGAAATGGTCATCATGGACAGGGATGGTACTGAACAATCCGCAATGATCCATGAGACTCCCTCGGAGAAACGACACTGTGTGTTCGAGTACATCTATTTTTCCCGGCCCGATAGCCAGATTTTCGGACACAGCGTGGACAAGGTACGACGGAAACTGGGGAAGACCCTTGCCTCAAGCTGTCCGGTGAAACCGCAGGACCCCGATGAGAAACAGATTGTGATCAACGTGCCTGATTCCAGCAATACGGCGACGATCGGGTTCGTTCAGAAAACGGAGAAAGAGGGAGGGAATGCGAAGCTGGAGATCGGCCTGATCAGGAGTCATTATATAGGGCGTACGTTCATCCAGCCGGGTCAGGACGTCAGAGAAAACAAGGTCAAAACGAAATTCAACACCGTGAAAGGTGTGCTCAAAGACCGGGTTGTCGTCATTGTAGATGATTCGATCGTTCGCGGAACAACGTCAAAGCAGCTTGTTCAGCTTGTGAGGCAGGCGGAACCGAAGGAAGTGCATTTCCGCGTTTCATCTCCTCCGATCAAATACCCCTGCCACTACGGAATGGATTTTCCGACTCGTGATGAACTGATCGCCAACCGGTGCGAAGGGGATATCGGGAAGATAGGCAAGGAATTGGGGGTGGACAGCCTCGGCTACCTGTCGATTGAAGATCTCCTTTCGTCCGTTCCTCACGAAAACGGAGAACAGTACTGTACCGCATGCTTCAGCGGCGAGTATCCGGTGGAAATCGACCTGAACCATAAGAAGGACGAAAATGAGGCATGAGCGATCAACCTTCCGGGTCAGAAACTGATCTCCCTCATCGCTTTCTGACTCTTTCCAACATTCTGAGCCTCTGCAGGATGTTCCTTTCCGTACCGTTCGTTCTGGTCATGTTTCCCCCTTCACCGGGCGGCAGGATCTGGGGTGGTGCGATCATGGCTGTAGCCGCATTGACCGATTGGCTTGACGGGTATGTAGCCCGGAGGCTTCACCAGAGATCAGAGTGGGGAAAGATCCTTGATCCACTCGCTGATAAAGTGGCGGTACTCTCGGTTCTGGTGACTCTGCTTCTGATCGGGGATCTGCCGTTGTGGTACGCTGCGCTCGGAATTAGCCGGGATCTGATGATCGCTGCCGGTGGAATCTTCATTCAGAAAAAGTATGGGCTTCTCCTGGCATCGAATGAACTGGGAAAATGGACGGTGGGCAGCATCGCCCTCGTTCTGTTTCTTTTGACGATCGGGGCACAGGGGGTGTATGTCCAGGGTCTTCTTCTTTTGAGTGCGGCGATGATGCTGCTTTCGGTTGTTTCATATGCGAAACGTGCTGCTGCCATTGTTGGAAACAGGGAGGTTTGAAGGATGGGGCTGTCTGACCTGCTTGGCTTCTCCAGGCTGAAAACGGGGTTGACCAGGACAAGAGACAATCTTACAACGCAAATATCCAGAATGGTCAAGGGCAAGACAACACTTGACGATGCGCTTCTGGAAGAAATCGAGGAAATGCTTATCGGTGCGGATGCGGGAATCGACACATCGGTTGCCATCGCCGGAGAAATGAAGCGACTGGCGCGTGAAAAGCGATATGTGAACGATGAAGAGCTCAATGCATTGCTCAGGGAGGCCGTTCTAAGTCACTTCAAACAACAAGATTATTGTGGCTTTGATGAAGTCGTCAGTAGCATATCAAAGCCTGTTGTGGTGGTCGTTGTCGGTGTGAACGGCGTCGGTAAGACGACATCAATCGGGAAGCTGGCCAACCGGTATCGTCAGGCCGGGAAGAAAGTCCTTATCGCTGCTGCCGACACATTCCGGGCTGCTGCGAACGAGCAGCTCGAGGTTTGGGCCGCGAGGGCCGGCGCGGGCCTTTTGACTCAGAAACCCGGTGCCGATCCTGCTGCCGTCGCTTTTGATTCGTATACCTCGGCACGGTCGTCCGGTGTCGACCTCCTGATCATTGACACGGCGGGCCGCCTCCACACTCGTGTGAATCTGATGGAGGAATTGCGCAAAATCAGCCGGGTACTGAAGAAGGTGGATCCGTCCGCCCCCCACGAAGTGCTTCTTGTCCTGGATGCATCGACAGGCCAGAACGGGTTGAACCAGGCAAAACAATTCAAAGCAGCGGTCGACGTTTCCGGTATTATTCTCACGAAGCTGGATGGGACTGCGAAAGGAGGGATCATTCTGGCGATCACCTCGGAGCTAGGGCTTCCGGTCAGATTTATCGGTGTGGGAGAAGGGATCGACGATCTTGAGCCGTTCTCCGCAGAGGCATACGTCGAGTCTCTGTTCGGGTCGGAGAGAGCAGTAGAATGAGTACCGCGTCACGGATCCGGATTCTCCCGCCGGAGCTTGCGAACAAGATTGCCGCCGGTGAGGTGGTTCAACGTCCGGCATCGATCGTCAAAGAACTTGTCGAAAATTCACTGGACGCAGGAGCGTCAAGGATCGTGATCGTGGTCCGCGATGGCGGGAGGGGGGAGATCACGATCAGCGACAACGGTGTGGGGATGTCTCCTGAGGAAGTCAGGCTCTCTGTCCGGCGTCACGCGACGAGCAAGATCGCAACCCTTGATGATCTGGAAGGAATCGAGACCTATGGATTCCGGGGAGAAGCGCTTGCGTCCATTGCGGCTGTTTCGAAACTTGTCATCAAGAGCCGTCGTCCGGAGGATGCTGCCGCAACGGTGTTGACGATGCATGGAGAGGGAGAGTCTGCAGTTACCCTGGAAGGTCGTGAACCGGGAACAATTGTCTCGGTCCAGAATCTCTTCTTCAATGTGCCTGCCCGGCGAAAATTCCTTCGAAGCCGGACGACCGAATTCAGGCATATCCACGAAGCGGTACAGCGCGTTGCTCTCGCTCGTCCTGAAATCGCCGTTGAGTTGCTCAATGACGGGAAGAGAGTGTTCAACCTTCGTTCGCAGACACTTCACGAACGTGTGGTCGACCTGTTCGGCGACCACGCAGCGTCTGGCCTGATTTTTGTTCACGAGAACGGAGAACCGGGCGTTGAAGGATATATCGGCAAGCCGGCGTTCTCCAGACAGGGTCGCTCACAACAGCTCCTCTACGTGAACAAGCGTCCGATTGTCAACCGGAGCATCAATCACGCCGTGTTCAGCGCATACGAGCATCTGATGATCAAGGGGGCATATCCTTTCTTCATCCTGTTCCTGACGATGGACCCCCGACTGGTTGATGTGAATGTTCACCCATCCAAATCCGAGGCGAGATTTCAGGACGAAGGGGCGCTCTACAAGTTCGTCCATTCACTGGTCAGGAAATCAGTATCGTCAGCGGGGCTCGTTCCAGCGGTCAGTTTCACGGGTTCGGCTCCGCAGGAGGATGCGACGCTTCGATTCACCTCGCGGCAGCATTTGTGGCCGGCCGGAAGCGGTTCTCTGGTGAAAGCAGATCGTGATCCGGAGCGTCCGGGGAGAGACGAGACATTTTCATTCCCTAAAGAAGCAGAGGAAGGGGAGTCTCGAGCGTATCCCAAGGCAGGGATGTTGACAGTGTCGCTCAGCGGACCTGTCTTGCAGATACACCGAAAGTATATCCTGCTGCAGGTGGAAAACGGACTGATGATGGTCGATCAGCATGTCGCCCACGAACGGGTGCTCTATGAACGGATCGTCGAACGCCTGTCGAAGGGTACGTCCGAGGGACAACAACTCCTGTTTCCGAGGACGTTCACCGTGAACCATGCAGACAGGCTCCTCCTCGATGAACTGACCCCATACCTCACGGAACTCGGCTTCACGATCAAGCCATTCGGCGGCGATACAATGATTGTGGAGAGTGCCCCGGCTGAGGCAGAAGAGGGTG
>JAOUDE010000396.1 GCA_029859455.1 Ignavibacteria bacterium
TAAAGCGAATCAACCCGGGGGGTCTGTCCTTTCTGTGCTTCTTCGATTTGTGCCAGCGTATAGAGTGCTCTTGGTGAGTAGGGGCTTTCAGGATAGCGTTCCAGGACAGTTTCATACCAGAATCTGGCCGAATCTTCGACCCCCATTCCGATGTAGAAGAGGCCTCCCAGATCAGCCATGTTCCGGGCGAGCCCGGCATTCAGGGAGTCCAGACCGGGCAACGGGGGTGGCGGCGGGACGACACTTATTGAATCTCCTGAGGAATCCGGAAGCATCTCCACAGCTGCAACCGGGTCGTTCTCTCTTCTGAGGACCTCGACCTTGAGGCTCTCCAGCCGCGCAATCTCGGTCGAATAATTCTTGTACTGTCTCAGATTGTCCGCCCGGCGGGCCATGATCTGCGTCGCCGGATCCTGGGGCGATTGGTTTCTCCCCCTCGTGTAAACAGCCAGCGCGGAATCATACTGGCCCCGTTCTGTTTCGTAGATCCTGCCGAGTGCGAGATGGGACCGTGCCGATGAGGGAGTCCTCTGATAGGTCGAGTCGACATAATAGTATTGCTCAACCGCTTCGTCGGCCAACCCCTCAGCCTTGAGCGTGTTTGCAATCGCCAGGTCCACCTCGGGAAAAAATTCACTGAAATTGGCGTTCACCCGGATATCGTCCAGAAGGTCGAGCGCTCGGCCGTACTTTTCCTGCCTCGTCAGGATTTCTATCTGCCCCATCCGCGCATGAAACTCTCTGACATAGACACTGCTTTCGTCTTCCGCATCCTCGTAGGCATCGAGGGCGGCATCCAGATCATCCAGCCGGACGCTCATCTCGGCGACTTTCATGTAGGCGATGACCCTTTGTTCATCGGTTTCACCATACTCAGCTGCGAACCTGTATGATCTGCGGGCTTCTTGATAATTCTGTTTCTCATATTCAAGTCGCCCGATCAGAAGAAACGCGCGTGCTGAGGCACCCTCGTTGTCACCTCCGGTCGAATCCGCAATCACGAGGGCGGCCTCCATCGCCTTTTCCTTCTCATTCAGCCGGTAGTATGTCTCTGCCAGAAGAACCTCGGCCTCTGCGACCAGCCCGCTTTCAGGATACCCGTTGATCAGTTCGGCGAACTTCCGTTCCGCCCTCTGCAGCTCATTCTGGTAATAATATGACTTACCGATCATGAGGAGGGCATCATCAACCAGGCTTGACTCGGAATCGTACTGGAGAATCTTGGAACATTTCTCAACGACCGATGTCAGCTTTGTCTTTGTCCCGGCCTGGATCTTATACGGAGGAAGGTACGTCGTATCGGTTCCCTGGGGGGTCTGCTGCGCCCGTATCTCCTCCTCCGCCTCGGCGAAGAGCCGGCTCGCATTGAAGTACGTATTAAAGTACGCGCTTAGATAATGTCCGACAGAGCAGGACGACAGGAGAATGACAACAAGGAAAAGTAAGGGTGGGGCAGTGACCAGGGTGGGGCGGATGTGATGACGACCTTTCACGGTCTTTCCTGAACCAACATATTCACATCGTCATTATACGAAAGGCGGGGCAGAGAAACAAGGGAACATCCCCGTTTCAGGGCCGCGTGGGACGAATGTCGATCTCGCTTGTCATTGCCCTCCCATGCATGGAAGCGGCAAACAGAACTGCCTCGGCGACATCCTCAGGCTGAGTGATCCTGGATCCGCGCTTGTTGCGGATCGAAAACGAAGTGTCGACCGAACCGGGGAAGATCGTGACGACCCGTATGTTCCGGTCACGGACTTCGAGCATGAGTGAAGCGGAAAAACCGCGGAGGGCCCACTTCGTCGCGGCGTAACCTGCCCCTCCCTTGAGGGAGTTCTTGCCGGCGAGCGAGCCGATATTGACAATCGTCCCTCCCTTCCGGCGCTCCATCAACGGAATGACGCCCTTGCAGAGCAGGAACACGGCCCTCAGATTGACGCTCCACATTGCATCAAACTGTTCCAGTGACATCACCTCCACAGGCGCAAAATACCCGATCCCCGCATTGTTCACAAGGAGATCGATGCCGCCGAATGTCGTGGATCCGGTTGTGATCAGACGGTTGATATCCTCCGGTCGTGTCAGATCACAGGTCACTGCAACCGCTTCCGCACCGATCGCACGGCATTCACCGGCAACGGTCTTGAGTTCACCGGCAGAACGGGATGCCAGGACTACGTTCATGGAAGAGCGGGCTACGGTGTGGGCAATGGCCCTTCCAATCCCCCGTCCGGCTCCGGTTACAACGGCCGTTTTTCCTGCGAGGGTTGGCGCTCCGTTCTCGTCCGGGCTCATGCCAGGTCACTCCGGATCAGC
>JAOUDE010000087.1 GCA_029859455.1 Ignavibacteria bacterium
TTTTCCGGCAAAGTATTCGCTCAGTTGCGCAGAGACTGAATTCAGCATAGGATGATTTCCCGGGACGAATGAACAGTGGAGGCGTTTCAAGAGTCTCTTCATCTGTGTCTCGATCATCCTGCGATCCATGAATTCCAGGAGGCAGAGGCCGCGGTCAGTAACTCCTGCCAGCATCGGACCGAGCGGGGTGAGGATTCTGTTCACCGTGACAAGCGACGTGGCGGTTCCGTTGCCGGGGGGTGACCCGAACAGTCGCTGAAATGCATCCCGGAAGCCGCTGAGTGATTCGTAGCCGTGGTCGAAGGCGACCTGGGAGAGATTTTCGCCAAGCTTCAGTCGTCCCATCGCGCTGCCCAGCCTCACTGCCCGCTGGTATCCCTGAAATGTGACTCCCAGCTCCTGCTTGAACCATCGTCGGACCCGGGCCGGCTCCAGTCCGAGCGCTCTCAGGTCATCGTCCCGTACTCGTTCACCGGGCTGCGCGTCAATTCTGGAGATCAGTGAACGGATCCAGGCCGGTGTTGTGCCGGGTGGTTCGAGGGGCCGGCACCGGCGGCAGGGTCGGTATCCGGAGAGGAGAGCTTCGTGCGGAGTCGGAAAGAATTCCACGTTTCCCGCTTCCGGTTTACGGGCGGGACAGGTCGGACGGCAGAAGATTCCGGTCGTTCGCACAGCAGCAATGAAAACACCCTCGAATTCCTTATCGCGTTCGATCAGTGCACGGTACATTGTCCGTGCGGAGGGGAGAACAGTCTGGGTTGTCACGGTCATGCATCTGATCCCTTTGTGAATACGTCGGAGCCAATAACAGAACTCAGGCAGACAATGTCCACCGAAAAACGGACGTTGAATTCTACGGTGTCGCTTTCACGCGGAGCACCACCATCGACCGGATGGTCCGGTACGCAGCGAAAGAGGCGAGCGGGGCCACCACGACATCGACGGTATAGTGAACATGCTGGAGCAGGACGGCGACGGCAACCGCGGCTGACATCGAAAGGAGAAGAACTCTCCAGCGCAGTGCAGGCGCCACGAGAGCAAAGAGGAACAGGGTGGCTGTATGGCCTGAGAAAAAGAGATCCCTTGTCAACACGATGTTACCGGATCCGAAGAATTCCACAACCGGATCCCTGAGGGGGATCATGGTCGACGGCGGGTCGAGTGGAACGACGAAGAGGCAAACGATCCGCATCAGGACCATGACGATGTACATTTGCACAGCCTGAACAAGGAGCGCGGGGTAACGGGACAGGATGATGAGAATCAACGCCACCCCGCCATAGATCATTCCAAAAATCAACCAGGTCAGGTCGATCGGTTCGAAAAGGGTGAGGAAAGGATCGTTCAGCACAACACCGTCCCGCGCCTCGATGCCATCGAGGAGAATCCTGAGCAGCGTCAGAGTGGCAGACAGGAGGATCAGCGTGAGAACCCCCTGGAGGCGGAAAGCTGGCCGGGCAATTGCCGTTTTCCAGCCGATGTGTTGGTCTGCAGACATGGCTTTGGAAAAGATAAGAAACCTCCCCCACATTCTCGTCCTGGTGCGGTGGTGCACGGGAAAGGTCCAGCAGGTAGAAATAGTCCTTCTCATTCCATGCCAGGGGGCCGCGTTGGTTCATCAGGTGATCCCGAAGAAAACGGGGAGGGTCCTTGGTTCGGGAGAAACAGAATTTCTCCGGTAGATCAGAGTACAGCGAGCGGGGAGGCAGCGCATCGGTTTCGCCGAGGTGCTTAAGTTTGTTTCCGGTTGCAACAGAATGGTAATAGATGTTCCGGAGGGAGAGCTCTTCCGTCAGGAGAGTAATCGTTGCGAGCAACAAAGCTTCAGCCCAGATTGCCGGGTGTCTGCTCAGTCCCAACAGCCGATACTTTTCAAGCGATTCAGCGGTTCCCCCGTAACGTCTGAAGCCGGCGAAGACTTCCTGTTGACCAATGCGCACCATTCCATTTTCAGATTGCTCCATCTGCTCAACGATGAGATTCTCAAGGTTGACAAGGCGAATCCAGTCAGACTGCATTTCCTCGATGAGTGCTTCGCCTGTTTCCAGGTCGATATCGACCCGTGCCCATGCCAGGGTGCAGAAACCGTTGCCTGCGATCGGATGTTCGGAGAATTGAAACGGCCCTTCGGGGGTTGAAGGTCGAATCAGTTTGTGAAAGACCCGGTCATGTTTCGAGGAAAAGTTAAGCTGGACGACGAGATTGAAACCGGGCCGGGAGGTCTGAAAGTACCGTTGAAACTGTGAGCGCTTGAGATCCATATAAATCCCGGGAATATTGCAGAGAATCCGCCGCTTATTGCTCCCCCATGTCCCGAAGGTAATCCTGTACGGTTCGGCCGAATCGTCCCAGATGGAAAAGCAATCGTTCGGAGTAAGGTGCGGGCGACCGATCGTTTTGAGGACCGATTCAACAGGGGGTCTGGCCAGCAAGCGTCCAAGCGGAGATTTCATCAACAGCCGGACGGGAGATCCTTCCGGCGGGAGAAACAGTCCAAGCAACCGGAGCGCATACAGGTCCTTGAAGTAATGAAACACCCGCTTGCGCGGATGTTTGAGCTTCCCGATGATATGTTTGGTCGTATATGAGTCCATGATCGTTTTTCAACAGCAACACGAAACGCCCGGCCCACCAGACCCGGGCGTTCCATGTTCAGACGACGGTCTCCTCGAGAACCTCCCGGGAAGGACCGTAGCCGCAGAGTTCAGCCACCCTCCGGCCAACCGCCTGCTCCTCATGCGGAGCGAGCTTGCTGGCCCGATCGAGTTCATCGCTGGCGGCTGCCACTGAAGCGAGAGCTTCCTTCAGCCATGCAAGGTGCTCTTCACTCCTCAGGTAGAAGTAGATCCGACCCGGGAAACCGAACTGCGAAGAGCTAGGGTAGACCCTGAACTCAAGAAGCAGCGCCTTGGAGCTCTGGCTGACCCTGTACACCTCGGTGCAGGCGCAGAGATCCATCTCGGCGAACTCGAACAGTTCCTCGGAAGGATCGCTCAGCTGAGCAAAGGTCTTCTCCCTGAGACTCCTGGTGACGAACTCCTGTACCGCCGCATAGGTCAGCACAGGGGAGTAGACCTTCCGGAATGCAGCGAATGCACGCCGGACAAGCTGGTAAGCAAGAAATGCAAGCAGAAGGTACTTCATGGTGCCGCTCCCGCGCACGCAAAGGTCTGTTCAGAGAAGGGTTTCTCGCTGAATGTACCAAAGAGACCAGTATTCCCCCACAGGGGAACAGGCGCGCTTAGTGTATTAGATTATTGGAGAAAAAACAGCTATTGGATTCGGTTCACGGTCATCAGATTGCAACCAGCAATCGAATCCCATGATCCGAGTAGACGCAGGCGAAACATCGTCTCGGATGCTCGTCCTGGTAAGGTGTGATATGAAGAGTAGAGAAGCATTTGTAGTGTCCAAAAAGACAGCACACAATATACGCCGGAGAAACGCGTTTGTCAAGGATAAAATGACATGGCAGAGATTTTTTCTCCCGGTTGAAGAAGCGCACACATTTGCTTCTCGTGGGAATGATCATCTCTTTAAGCAACAGTTTTGTACAACCTTCGTATCGTTCCAGTTGAAGAATGAGCAGGAATACCAGATTGTCAACCCCCTTTGTCATAGAGGATTTCCGCGAGGGAGATGGCGAAGCATTCGAGCGCCTGAATCTTGCCTGGATCAGGCGGTACTTTGCGGTCGAACCCGCTGACACGGATCTCTTCGCCGACCCCTGGAATGCGATCATAGGACCCGGCGGCAGTATCTTTTTCGCCCGGGTCGACGGCAGGACCGTCGGTACCTGTGCCCTCCTGAAACATGACAACGATCGGTGGGAACTGGCGAAGATGGCGGTTGAGGAATCGATGCAGGGTTTTGGGATTGGAGAAACCCTGGGGCGGGCCGTGATCGACCGCGCGCGGGAGCTGGGAGGACGCATCATCTTTCTCGAGTCAAATGATCAGCTTCTTCCCGCGATCGGGCTGTATCGGAAGCTTGGCTTTCGCGATGCCGAACGGCCGGAATCCGGCTCGGAATACAAACGGGCGAACGTGTATATGGTGATGGACTTATGAGATTCCTTGTTCCTGTACTTATGATGATGCTGTTTTCCCCCGTGCGGGCGGGGGAGACCGACTGGGAAGGCGTGCACAATGCGACAGTCCGCGGAATCAATTATCTCTACAATCTGGAGATGGATCGGGCGCTGATGACGTTCGATTCCGTTACCGTCATGGCTCCCGGTGATCCGAGAGGACGGTTTTTCCGGAGCATGGTTCATTTCTGGACCTTTTCCCTCCGCAATCAGGACGAGGATTTTGATCAGTTTATGACCTATTCAGACTCCGTGATCGTTCTCTGCCAAGCATTGATCGACCGGAATGATGAAGATGCCGTCTCTCTGTTCTACCTTGGGGGGATCAGGGGTTACAGGGGACTGGCATATCAGATGCGCGGGTCCCTCCTCGATGCCGTGATGGAGGGAAGGAGCGGCTATCTCTCACTCGAGGAAGCTGTTCATCTTAGACCGGATATGTCGGATGCCCATATGGGATTTGGCCTGTTTCGCTACCTCGTCGCGAAGATCCCGTCGGGACTCTCCTGGGTCACCGGGCTTCTCGGATTCGAGGGAGACCTCGAGGGCGGTCTCCGGTCACTCCGCTATGCTGCTGACCACGGTGTGTACACGAGGAGTGAAGCGACCCTCTATCTTTCTCAGTTCCTGAGAAGGGAAGGAATGAAGGAAGAAGCGGAGGAACGGCTTGAGGGACTGATCCGGAAGCACCCTGACAACACGCTGTTCCTTGTCCTGAAAGCGAATTGGGCTTATCGCGACAACAGAATTGATGAGGCGCTCGAGCTGCTCGGTCGTGCCGAGGAGATTAACGAGCGTACTTCGATTCGGCACGGGGAGGAATTCATATACAGCACGAGGGGAGCAATCGCTTACCGGAAGAATAACTTTGCCCTGGCGCGAAAGGAATTCGACAGGTTTCTGAACGGGACAACTCTCCAGAGCCGGGTCCCGAACATAACCTACTACCGGATCGCTGTCGCCCGGGATATCGGCGGGGACCGGGAAGGTGCGGTGGATGCGTGCCGCCTAATGAGAGATGACGAGGAGTCATTCAGGAGGCAGAACGGAGCGTTCTTTTACCGGAAAGGGATGGAGCTTGCGTTTGCACCGCTGACAGCCGCTCAGCAGCTTCATATCCGGGGAGAGAATGCCCGCGCCCGGGGCGCCCTCGATTCAGCTGTTATCTATTACGATAAGGCACTTCAGGAGAGATCGGCGGATGATGATGTCCGTGCCCTTTGTTTCTACGGACTACAGGAAACGGCATTTGATCAGGAGGAGTATGACAAGACCGTCACTCTGGGGAACAGCATTGTGTCCCTCCATCCGCTTCGTGAGCGCTGGGTTCAGCCTTACGCTTACCTGAAATCCGCCAGGGCCCTCCGCCTGCTCGGTCAGCTCGATGAAGCGGAGGCCGCTCTTGACGCTGCATCGGAGTTTGATGATTTCGATTTCCAGGATTCGTTTGAGCGGAGTCTCGACCGGGAACTGGAAGACCTGGAACGGCGACGGGATCAGATTCAATAAAAGGGAGGAATACAGATGAGAATGCCGGTTATCGCACTCATGGCATTGACAATGACCGGTTCCGGCTCAGCGCAGGACTGGTCATGGCCGGAAAAACCACAGAACCTGAAGGTTCTTCCGGAGGAATGGCCTGGCTCGAGGCTGAGTCCTGTGATGCGCGGGTTTACCCGGAGTCTCGGCGTGCGTTGTTCGTACTGCCACCTCGGGGAGGAAGGGAAGCCCCTGAGCACCTACGATTTTGTCTCTGATGAGAACCCCAACAAAGACCGTGCGCGTGAGATGCTCCGGATGCTCGGCAGTGTCAATGACCATTTGAAGAAGATCGAACCGAGCGGTGATCAGGCTGTGAACATGTGGTGCCACACCTGCCACAGGGGAAGACCGAGGCCGATGACCCTTGGGGAAGAGATCTCCGAACAGTACCGACTTCGCGGGGTGGATGCGGCGCTGGCGCATGAACAGTCCCTTCGTGATCGGTTCTACGGAAGGGGAGCGTATGATTTTACAAATGAGGACGCGCTCAACCTCCTTGGATATCAGGCGTTGGAAACGAGTGATTTCGAGGGAGCGATCAGGGTGTTCCGTCTGAACACGGAACGGTTTCCTGAATCAGCCAACGCCTGGGATAGTCTTGGTGAAGGCTATATGAGATCAGGAAGGAACGAGGAGGCGATCCAGGTGTACCGGAAGTCCCTGGAACTCAATCCGGCAAACCGGAACGCGAAGGAAATGATCGCAACGATGAAGGGGGAGGAGTAGATCCGGCTCGCTGCCTGGCTGCTAAAACTTGATACTTACATCCAGCTTGAACGCGTCGATAACGAGCGGAGTCTCTGAGCTGAATGGCCAGTTCATCTGCTCCCTCGATGCGTAGAAAACTCCGTAAGCAACCCCGTTCCTGAGAACGAAGTAGAGAATTGGTCCGAAGAGGGGGCTCGAGTCCACAATCTCTTCTGAGAAGGCACTGATGACCGCCACCGCCGAGGCCCCTATAAGGTAGCTTCCCAGCCACTCGGCAAAGACGAATCGTGTGTAAAGGATCGACATTTCATAGCCTGCGGAAATGCCGATTGACTGGAATAACTCCGTGTGGAGCCCCCCCTCCGTGGTCACAGCAAACCTGCCTCCGTCGACGGCCCTCGCTAGCGTCATCGAATCCTGACCTGTAATGGCCGAAGGAACCAGCATTGATGGTTCCATATAGTTGAACGAATACTGATGGTATGGGATCAGCGGCTGACGAGCGATTGTCCACCCGTATCCCACCCGCTGGCCAGTTCCGATGCGCCAGTATTCTCCTGACAATCCTGATGTTCCGTCGGAGCCGATCGAAGAGGAGGATGATCCGTAGGCACCGATAACGAACCGCTCTTCAACGCGCATACCCCAGCGTTTTACAGGGCGCATCTCACGGAAACCAAGTTTTCCGCCAACGATACCAATCTCTGGGAGGGTGACAGCAACCGCTCGATGGTTCATGAGTCCATAGCCGGCATACGCTTCAACGAACGGTTTGTAGTTCCCTTCGGTCAGGAAACTCCAGAATTTCTTTCCTCCGGGGGGTGAACCTTCTTCTTGCGTGTAGGATGTGTGAACAATGAAAAGACAACAGGTCAGAAGAACAACACGAGAGGTCATTGATAACGAGTCCGGATATTATTGTATCTTTGGAGTTTCAAGATAAACTGTTTTCCGGATGGATTCAACCAAGCATCCGGTCAAAGTGACCATTGAGCCTACGGCACGGCGGAGACACGAAACGGAAAAGTGGGTGCTCAGTGTTAGTCGACCATATTCTGGACCGGCTCAGAGCGGTCTCTCTGTCAAAACCGGGAAACTGTCCCGCCCTTGCTCCGGTTGGTCATTTTCGCGATGTTATTTGTTCTCATCAAACTGTATATTTTCATCTCTCTCAAAAACATACGGAGCAACCATGAATCGCCTCATATCCACAGGTCTGCTGTTCACCCTTCTCTTGTTCATCGGGGATGGCCCCGCGTTTTCCCAGCTCGAAACTCCTCGGGCAAGTCCCCTCGGAAAGATTGAGCAGGCTGTCGGCGTGATGAAAGTTTCGGTCGAATACTCCAGGCCGGGAGTCAAGGGAAGAAAAGTGTTCGGCGAACTGGTACCGTTCGGCCAGGTATGGAGGACAGGGGCCAACGAAGCGACCAAAATCACCTTTAGTGATGACGTCATGGTGGAGGGAAGCCCTGTCCCCGCAGGGACCTATTCGCTCTATACCGTTCCCGGTGAAACGGAGTGGACAATCATCATTAACAAAGCGTTGAACTGGGGAGATCAGCACGACCCCAAGGAAGATGTGGTACGCTTCACGGTGAAGCCGATGAAGACCGGCCGGATGATAGAGACCCTTACGATCAGCGTTGGCGATGTGAAGGATGATGGAGCGATGGTCTATCTGGCTTGGGAGAATACGCTGGTCCGCTTCGGCCTGAAGTTCGATGTCGATTCGAAGGTGATGGCCCAGATCGACGATATGATGAAGAGCCCGCTCGCTTCGGTTGCCGGCAACTACTATCAGGCCGCGAGCTATTATTACAACAACGGCAAGGACCTGAACAAGGCGCTGGAATGGGTCTCCGCCTCGCTCGACATCGATGCGGACCGGTACTGGGTGTGGCGCCTCAAGTCACAGATTCAGGCCGGGTTGAAAGACCTGGAGGGCGCGATCGCAACAGCGGAAGTTGCGAAGACAAAAGCGAAGGACGCGGGGAACGATCAGTTCGTGAAGTACAATGAGGATGCGATTGCTGAGTGGAAAGCGATGCTCCGGTAAGGCGGTTATCCCGTACGGTCAGACCATTCACGGACCTGTCCCGCGATTCGCTCTCTGATCTGTGCACAAAGGTTTTCGGCATCGGCTGGCGTCAATCCTTCAGTGGGAACCGGCGGCAGCACCCGCAGGTGGATCGTTGCCGGCTCGCCGAACACCCAGCTTCGCTTCGGGAGGCACTGGTGCGATCCTTCTATGGCAATCGGGAGAACCGGGACTCCCGTGCGGATCGCAAGATGGAACGGGGCGGGAGAGAATGCACCGACCGTTCCGTCTTTTGAGCGTGTCCCCTCAGGGAAGAACATGACGGGACATCCTTTTTCGAGGTATTCCCGTGCCTTGAGGAGCATGACTCCTCCGCTTCTGCGGTTTCCACGGTCAACCGGGATATCGCCTGCCATCTTCAGCAGCCATCCAAGGACCGGCAGCCGGAACAGTTCTTCTTTGGCGACCCATTTCATCTCCCAGTGCACTCTGGAAATAATCGGGATGTCTGCCAGAGACTGGTGATTGCTGACGACGACGTACGCCCGGGATTCCGGGAGGCGGTCGGAGCCGCTGAATGCAACAGTCCAGAACGGGTTTGCCCTGGTGAGTGCCCTGCCGAGCCTGCGGAACCAGAATCCTGTTTTGATTCGCGTTTCGGACCTGTCCATCAGTCGGATCACTGCGAGCAGGGGCACCCAGCCGATAATCAGGAGGGCGCTTCTGATCCAGATGATAATTGAACGAATCTTATTACTCAGCCCCGGTTGCATGACTGTAATGTAGCAATTTCTTTCCGGCAGGGCTACTCCCTTCAGCCTGCTGGAATCAAGAAGGAAAGGTACTTCAGAATGCGGTCTCTGCTCGCAGTCTTAGTGTTGGCACTCACCTACGGTTCAGGGCTGGGACAGGATACATTCTCGATCGTTGCGGTCGATACGCTGACCGGTGAGGTCGGCAGTGCGGGGGCGTCCTGTATCGCCGGGTCGATCATCCTGAGCGATGTCCATCCGGGTGTCGGCGTGGTTCATACACAATCGTTCTGGAATGCCTCGAACCAGAATTACGCACGGTCGTTGATGAACACCGGCCATTCACCTGAACAGATCATCGATTC